>JAAZMU010000055.1 GCA_012798645.1 Patescibacteria group bacterium
AGATTATGAATATTGCTATATATGTGAAGTAGAAAACAATGTAATTGGATTTTTAATTGCTTCTTCTAAGGAGTTAATGGATAAAGGCAGTGAAATCTATTCTTTTCTAAATACTGATTCAAGCGAAGATTTTATTTATATTTTCCAAATAGGGATTAGTCCAAATTTTCAAAGAAAAGGAATGGGAGCACTACTTTATAAACAATTATTTAAAGATGCAAGAATTAAGAAATTCAGAGTTATCACTTCAAAGGATCCATTTAATAATGCCTCTAGGAAATTGCATCAGAAATTAGGGTTTAAAGAGATAGGTGTTTTTAGATGGAGCGATGGTGTTGAGAGTTATGTTTATAATTTAGAGCTGAAGTGAATTTTTAGCGTATGTCAAAAGTAATTTTAGCAACAACTTCGCCATATAGAAAAGAAGTTTTTGCTTACATAGGAATCCCTTTTGTGACTGAAAAAAGCAATGTGGATGAATCTCGGGTAAAGAGAGAAAGTCCAGAAAAGTTGGTAAGAGCTCTCTCCCAGTTAAAAGCAGAGGCAGTTGCAAAGAATCATAGAGATGCCATTGTGATAGGAATGGATTCGGTTGGATGTTTTAATCATCAGATTCTTGAAAAACCAAAGTCAAGAGAGGAAGCATTTCAAAGATTGCGATCTCTTTCCTTAAAGAATTTCCAATTTTATACAGGAGTTTTTGTAATTGATATTGCTTCTAAAAAAAGAATTTCAAGGATTGTAAAAACAGAAATATTTATGAGAAATTTATCCGACGAAGAAATTAAAAGATATCTTAATGAAGATCCAGAGATTTATAATTATGCTTTAGGATATGATCCGCTCAAGTATTTAAGCTCTACATTTGTTAGGCGAATAGAAGGAAGTTATAATAATTTTACAAGAGGGATTCCTTTAGAAGAAATAATCGAAATACTTTATGAGTTGAGAGAAGATCTTAGTGAGTTTATTTAGTATAAGATAAATATGCAATTGAGTTTTAATAAAAAGCTTACAAGAGGATATAAAAATGCATCCCAGAGAGCACGTGTTTTGACCGAACAATGGGTTCATGATTTCGTTTTTTGTCCAAATTGTGGACATTTGCAACTAGACAAATATCCCAATAATCATCCTGTTGCTGATTTCTTTTGCCCAAGCTGTAAAGAGGATTATGAGCTAAAGAGTAAGAATGGTGTTGTTGGCAAGAAAATTTTAGATGGTGCGTATCATACAAAATGTAAGAGATTAAAAAGCAATACTATCCCGAATTTATTTATCCTTAATTATGATATGCAAAGTTATTCTGTTTTTAATTTTTTTATTATTCCGAAACATTTTTTCACGTTGAATATTATCGAGGAACGTAAACCACTTGCCAAAACAGCTCGCCGTCCTGGTTGGGTGGGTTCGAATATTCTCTTGCATCAAATTCCATATTCAGGAAGAATATTCCTAGTTCAACAAGGAGAAGTTAAGTCAAGAGCAGGGGTACTAACTGAATGGAATAAAACGCTTTTTTTGCGAGGGGAAAGAAAGATATATGCAAAGGGGTGGCTTCTAGATATTATGCGTTGTATTGATAAAATAGGAAAGTCTAAATTTACTCTCAATGATATTTATAGATTCGAAAATGAATTGTCTGTTTTGTATCCAAACAATAAACATATTAGAGATAAAATCCGACAACAATTACAAATTCTGCGCAACAAGGGTTATCTTGATTTTATATCGCGTGGGTATTATAGGATAGCATAAGAAGTATTATAAAGTAATTAATCTTTATCCTGCGTGTAGTTAGTTTTATTTCTCAAAGCCAGTTCTGC
>JAAZMU010000056.1 GCA_012798645.1 Patescibacteria group bacterium
AACTCATCCTGAAATAATTACAAAGCAAAATATTTCAAGTATAAAAAAGCAAATGAAAGAAGTGGGCTTGTCTTATGACTGGGGGCGAGAAATTAATACAACAGACCCTGAATATTACAAGTGGACACAATGGATATTTTTGAAAATGTTTGAAAAAGGATTAGCTTATGAAGCTAATATGCCAATTAATTGGTGTCCATCGTGTAAGACTGGATTAGCTAATGAAGAAGTAGTAAATGGTGAATGTGAAAGATGCGGAACTCCTGTAGAGCAGAGAAGAATAAGGCAATGGGTTTTAAGAATTACTAAATACGCAGAAAGATTGCTTAATGATTTAGACGATTTAGACTGGGGGGAAAAGATAAAGGAAATGCAAAGAAACTGGATTGGAAAATCTGAAGGAGCTGTAATTACATTTGGAGTAGATGATGAGAAAGTAGATGTTTTTACGACACGACCTGATACATTGTTTGGTTGCACTTATATTGTACTTGCGCCTGAACACAATTTGGTTTTAAAATTAAAGGATAGAATAAAGAATAAGGAAGAGCTTGAAGAGTATTTGAATAAAGTAAAGTTAAAAAGTGAAAGAGAGAGAATAGCGGAGGTAAAAGATAAGACAGGGGTTAGGCTTTTAGGAGTCAGTGCAATCAATCCGATTAATAAAAAGGAGGTACCTGTTTTTGTGGCTGATTATGTTTTAGCGCATTATGGTACTGGTGCGGTTATGGCTGTTCCTGCACATGATGAAAGAGATTTTGAATTTGCTAAAAAGTTTAACTTAGATATTGTTGAAGTTATTAAAGGTGGAGAGGTTAGAAAAGAAGCTTATACAGGCGAAGGAGTTCTTATTAACTCAGGTGAATTTAATGGGTTAGATTCTAATTTGGCAAAAGAAAAAATTGTTAATTATTTAGGTGCTAGAAAAGAAGTAAAGTATAAATTAAGAGATTGGATATTTTCTCGACAACGTTATTGGGGAGAACCTATTCCTTTAATTCATTGCCCTAAATGCGGAATAGTTCCTGTTCCTGAATCCGAGTTACCTTTAAGGCTTCCAAAGGTTTTAAAGTATGAGCCAACTAACACGGGGGAGTCTCCTTTAGCTAATATTTCTGAGTGGGTAAATGTTAAGTGTCCGATATGTAACGAAGAGGCAAAAAGAGAAACAAACACAATGCCTCAATGGGCTGGGTCTTGTTGGTATTATTTAAGATTTATTGATCCTTATAATAATAAGGAGATTGTTGATAGGGTAAAAGAAAAACATTTTATGCCAGTTGATTTGTATGTTGGAGGGGCAGAGCATGCCGTACTTCATCTTTTATATGCAAGATTTTGGCATAAGTTTTTATATGATATTAATGTGGTTTCGGAAAAAGAACCATTTAAGAAATTAAGGAATGTTGGTTTAATTCTTGCGTATGATGCTCAAAAGATGAGTAAATCAAAAGGAAACACAGTTTCTTCTTCTCATATTATTGATGAATATGGAGCAGACACTTTAAGAGTCTATGAAATGTTTATGGGGCCATTTTTTGATGCAATTGCTTGGAATATGCAAGGGGTTAAAGGAGTTTCAAGATTTTTAAATAGATTTTGGAATGTTTGCTTAGATTGCAGAGATAATGATGATATTGAATCTTCAAGAGAAGTGTTAAGAGAGGAAAACATTTTAATTAAAAAAGTAAAAGAGGACTTAAAAGAAATGAAATTCAATACTGCAATTGCTTTTTTTATGGAGTTTTTAAACTTTATAGAAAAAAGGAAATACGAAGTTTCTTTAAAAACAATTGAAAATGTGTTAAAAATATTTTATCCATTTGCTCCTCATATGACAGAAGAGTTATGGAAGATTTTAGGAAAAGAAAATTATATTCATGAAGAAAAGTGGCCTGAATATGATGAAAGTTTAATAGTTCAAGATAAAATGGAATTAGTGATTCAAGTAAATGGAAAGGTTAGAGAAAAGGTTGAGGTGGGAGTAGAATTAAAAGAAGAAGAATTAAAAGAAATTACACTTAATAATGAGAAAGTTTTAAAATGGATAAAGGGAAAGGAAATTAGAAAAGTAATTTTTATCCCTCCTAAATTAATTAATATAGTGATTTAATTTTATGTGTGGAATTATTGGTTATATCGGAAAAAAACAAGCTTATCCAATTATTATTAATGGATTAAAAAGATTAGAGTATAGAGGATATGATTCTTATGGAATATGTGTTTTTGATAATGAGAATGTTTTTTTAAAAAAGAAAGTGGGAAGGATTGCAAATGATAAAGATTGTTTTTTAGGTAGTTTAGGGATTGGTCATAACCGCTGGGGATCTGTAGGAAAAGTATGCGAAACAAATACTCACCCGCATGAATATAAAGGGATTTATGTTGTTCATAATGGAATTGTTGAAAATTATAAAGAGCTTAAAGATGAATTAATTAAAAAAGAACACAAATTTAAATCAGATACAGACACAGAAGTTATTGCACATTTAATAAGTGAAGAGTTTAAAGGAAACTTAGAAGAAGCTACTAAAAAAGCTTTGAGAAAAATAGTGGGGAGTTATGGTATTGCTGTTATTTCTAAAAAAGATAATGAAAAAATAGTAGTTGCTAAATTATCCTCTCCTATTATTATAGGGATATGCAAAGATGGGCACATTGTTTCTTCTGATGCCTCAGCTATTGTGGATTATACCAAGAAAATAGTGACGTTAGATGATAATGAAATAGCTGTTCTTAAAAAAGATGATTTTTCAATTTTCAAAGAAAAAAAGGTTGAAACTATAGATTGGGAAAGTGATGAGATAAGTAAGGGAGAGTACGAGCATTTTATGCTTAAAGAAATTATGGAAGAGCCACGAGTTATAGAAAATGCGATACAAGGGAGATTGCTTGAAAGCAATGTGAAGCTGGGAGGTTTAGAAAATGTAAAAGAAAGGTTAAAAAAAAGTACAAAAATATATTTAATAGGATGCGGTACTGGATACCACGCAGCTAAGATAGGAGAGTATTTAATGGAAGAAATTGCAGGAGTGGATGCAGAGGCTCATATGGGTTCTGAAATTCGTTATAGGAATGTAGGGTTAGGCTCTAACTATGCTGCTTTTTTTGTTTCTCAATCAGGGGAAACAGCTGATAATTTAGCTAGTCTTAAAAAGATGAAAGAGGCTTCAGTACTTTCTCTTGGAATTACAAATGTTATTGGTTCTACTCAAACAAGGGAAACAGAAGGGGGTGTTTATACAAGGTGTGGTCCTGAAATTGCTGTTGC
>JAAZMU010000057.1 GCA_012798645.1 Patescibacteria group bacterium
GCGGGTGATCTTTTATTTAAAGAGTGGAAAAGAATTAGGTTTTTCAGATTTAAGGAAATTTGGAGAGATTGAATTTTATACAAAAGAGGAATTCAATAATTTAAAGAAAATTAAAAAGCTGGGGCCTGAACCGCTTGAAAAAGAATTTACTTTTGAGAAGTTTAAAAATATTGTTAAAAGTACAAGTACGAATATCAAAATGTTATTAATGAATCAAGAGAAAATAGCGGGGATAGGGAATCTTTATGCGTCTGAGATTTTGTTTTTAGCGAGAGTGAATCCGCTTAGGCGAACAGAGGACTTAAAAGAAAAGGAAGTGAGGGAGGTTTATAAGGCAATTAAAATTATATTAGAAAGAGCGCTTAAATTAAAAGGAAGTAGTGTTTATGATTATAGGAGGGTCTTGGGGATTAAGGGATCATATCAAGATAGTACGTTAGTTTATGGAAGAAAAGGAAAGGATTGTCCTGTTTGTGCAGGAAAAGTAGAATATGTTAAGATAGGACAAAGAGGTACATATTTTTGTCCGAAATGTCAAAAATGATAATATTAATTTACGGAAAAGATACATATAGGTCAAGAGAAAGATTAAATGAGATTAGAGAATCCTATAATCTTAAGAATAAAAGTGGAATGAACGAGAGGTTTTTAGATGGAAAGAATTTAAGTTTTGAAGAATTTAGAAATGAGATTTTAGGTCTTTCTTTTTTTAATGAAAAGAAATTGATTATAGTTCAAAATGTTTTTTCAAATAGATATTTAAGAGAAGAGATTGCGAAAAGTGTTTTTGAGACAGAAAATATTATTATATTTCACGAAGAGGGAAAGGTTTTGAAAAAAGATATTCTTTACAAGTTTTTAATAAAGGTAAAGGCTAAGATTGAGGAGTATAATCTTTTAGAAAGAAGAGATTTAGAAGCATGGGTTAAAAAAGAAGTTTTAAAAAATAAAGGGACAATAACGCAAGAGGCAGTAGGGCTTTTATGTGATTATATTCAAAGTGATTTATGGAGACAGAAAAATGAGATTCAAAAATTAATTGCCTATAATAGTAATATAGATGAGAAAAGTGTTAAACTGCTTGTGAATATAAATGTGGAGCTAGATATATTTAAAACAGTGAATGCTATAGCTAGAAATGACAAAGCTAATGCTATAAAATTAATAAGAAAACATTTAGAAAAAGGAGAAGCTGTTTTTCCGATGCTTGCCTTAATTGCAAGACAATTTAAACTTATGCTTGTTTATAAGGTAGATGGGAAAGCAGGTTTTTATGGACTTTCTTCTTTAGCACAAAAGTTTTCAATAGAGGATTTAAAAAGGATTTATGCTAAGATATTAGAAATAGATTCAAAAATTAAAACAGGGAAGATTGATGAGAAAATGGCAATTGAAACCCTTATTTTAGAAATATGAACATTATAGAAAAATTAAAAAAGGCAGAACTTAAAGGAAGAGGCGGGGCATGCTTTCCAACTTATATAAAATGGGAAAGTGTTTTAAAAGCAGAAGCACCTCAAAAGTATATAATTTGTAATGGGGCTGAGGGAGAGCTTGATTTAAGAATAGATAGATATATTTTAGAGAATTTTAAAGAGGATGTAATAAATGGAATTAGAATTGCGCTTAAGACTATTCCTAACTCATCTGCTTATATGTATTTAAATAAAGATTATTATACTTTGTTTAAAGATGATTTAGAATGCGAGGACATTACTTTAATTGAGGGAGAAAATAAGTATATAGCAGGAGAGGAAACAGCTTTAATAAATTATATTGAAGGTAAGGGTTCGTTTCCAAGAAGAAAGCCACCTTATGTTTCAGAAAAAGGTTTGTTTGATATGCCTACCTTAGTTAATAATGTGGAAACATTTTACTATATTTCTAAAATTCAAAAAGGTGAATATAATAATGAAAGATTTTATATGATCACAGGAAAGAAGGTCAAACAAGGGATTTATGAATTAAAGGAAGGAATGACAATTAGGGAAATATTAAAGGTGGCAGATATAGATTTTCCTTTTTATGTTCAAGCAGGTGGTGTTTTGGGAGATATATTAAAAGAGGATGAACTGGATAGACCACTTTTATGTACAGGTATTATTAGGGTAATATCATATGATGAAGACCCCTATGAAGTTATGAAAACATGGGCACATTTTTTAACAAATGGTAATTGTGATAAATGTACGCCTTGTAGAGAGGGGGCGTGTGAGATTTACAGGATGATTTATAAAAAAAATATAGATTTTGAGAGAATAAAAAAAGTATTCTCAGATCTTGAGCAGATAAGTTTTTGTTCATTAGGTAGGTCAATACCAAACTCTTTTAAAGGAATGATTGAAAAGATATTATAAAAACGCCTATTTGGCGTTTTCTTTTTGGTTAACAAGTTTTGTAATTCTTGATTTTTTTCTTGAGGCAGTGTTTTTTTTGATTACATTTGTTTTAGCTGCCTTGTCAATTGTCTTGTAAGCTTTTGGTAATAGTTTTTCTGCTTGTTTTTTATCTGAAGACGTGATCTCTTTTAAGATTTTTTTCATATCCCTTTTTTTCAAGAAGTTCTCGTATCTTCTTTTTTCATTTTGTTTAAGTCGTTTTTTTGGCATAGGTATAACATACACTAAACACTTGAAATATGCAAGGGTATTGGTTATTATTAGAATACAATGATTACTTATTTAAACGGAAAAGTGATTTATAAGGGAGGAAATAGTGTAGTGCTACTTGTTAATAACATTGGTTATGAATTGTATTTATCTACTTTGAGTTTAGAAAAAGTAGAGGAAGGTGATGAAAAAGAATTTTGGACAGAGCTTGTTTTAAAAGAAAAAGAGGCAGAGCTTTATGGGTTTTTAAGTTTTAATGAGCTTGAACTATTTAAATTGCTAAAAACAATATCAGGGATTGGACCTAAAATTGCTTTAATTTTAGGAGAGGCGGGAACGCTTCAGAATCTTAAGTATAAATTGGAGAATGAAAAACTTCCTAAAGGAATTGGAGTGAAGAAAGCAAAGAAAATACTACTTGAATTAACAGGGAAGATTAAAGAGATTGAAAAAAAGGAAAGTAAAGACGATGAAGTTATTATTGCTTTAAAGTCTTTAGGTTTTTCACACAAAGAAATTAAAGATGCTTTGGCACAAGTAGATAAAAATATTAAAGATATTGAAGAGAAGATTAGAACAGCGCTTAAATATTTAGGAAAATGAAGAAATATATACCAAAATTTGTTTTTAAAGTTTATCATTATGTATTAGCTTTTTTGGGAGCTTTAATTTATGGATTTCCAAGTAAAAAGATAAAAGTGATTGGTATAACAGGAACTAATGGAAAATCAACTACAGTGAATATATGTGCTAAGGTTTTAGAAGAAGGAGGGTTTAAAGTGGCTACAATGTCTTCCATCTTATTTAAGATTAAGGATAAGGAAAAGGTGAATGATTTAAAAATGACAATGCCAGGGAGATTTAAAATCCAAGCTTTTTTAAAAGAAGCAGTTTTAGAGGGATGTGATTTTGCAATTATTGAAGTGACATCAGAGGGGGTTGAGCAGTTTAGACATAAGTTCATTCAATTTGATGTTGCAATTATGACGAATTTATCAAAAGAACATATTGAAGCACATGGTGGTTTTTCAAATTACAAAGAGGCAAAAGGAAAGTTTTTTAAAAGTGTTTCAGGGTTACATATTTTGAATAAAGACGATCTGTATTTTGATTATTTTAATGCTTTTTCAGCTAAAGAAAAAAGAGCATATTCTATTTTAAAAGAGTCTGATGTTCAGGCTAAGAATGTATTAGTTGAAAAAGAGTTTTCAGAGTTTGAGGTTAAAGATGTTAGATTTAAGACAAGCCTTTTAGGAGAATTCAATATTTATAACTGCCTTTCTGTAATTGCTTTAGGAGAGTTTTATGGAATAAGTTTTGAAAACATTAAAAAAGGGATTGAAAAGGTAAAAGGTATTCCTGGGAGAATGGAAAAAGTAATAGACAAGCCTTTTTCTGTTTTTGTTGATTATGCTTTTACGCCAAACGCACTTGAGAAAGTCTATAACTATTTAAAACCAGAAATTGTGGTTTTAGGTTCTTGTGGCGGGGGAAGAGATAAATGGAAAAGACCAGTCTTAGGGGAGATTGCTTTAAAGTATGCTAAGCATATAATTGTTACAAACGAGGATCCTTACGATGAAGACCCTCAGCAAATAATAGATGATGTTGCTTTAAAGGTTAAAAATGCGATTAAGGTTTTTGACAGAAGAGAAGCGATTAAGAAGGCACTATCTTTAGGGGAAACAGGAAATACAATTGTGATTACAGGCAAAGGTTCTGAAACTTGTATTGCTTGGGAGATGGGAAGAAAGGAAGATTGGAATGAAAAGCAAGTTGTTTTGGAGGAGTTTGAGAAAATAAAGAAGGCTAGAGAATAATCATTCCATAGCCTAGGAAATCCTTGAAAAGATTTTCGTCAGGGATTTGTTCATATCTCCTTACGATTTCAGCACATACCGTTCGGTATGCTCTTGAGTTGATCGGCGAGCTTCGCCGTAGCTCGATGAGCTCTTCGTTGCTTAGATCGCTTAACATAATAACCAATTATGTTTTATCATTGTGAAATAGGGTTGTCAAGGTTAAAAGCTTTACAAAACATATTTTTTGTGTAAAAATGCAAGTACACTTACATAATTAAGCATAATTATGCAATATGATTAACAGAATTTTAAAAAATAAAATAGAAAAAGAGCTTTTCAAAGGCAAAATTATTATAGTTTATGGTGCAAGGCAAGTTGGGAAAACTACGCTGGTTAAGGACATTTTAAAAGATTATAATGGCAACTATTTTAATTGTGAGATAATATCAGTCAAAGATGCACTTTCAAAAGCTGAGCCTAAAATTATTAAAAACTTTCTTGGCGATAGTAATTTTGTTGTTTTAGACGAAGCACAAACAATTGAAAATATTGGACTTATTCTAAAAGTTTTAATTGATACCTATCCTGACCTTCAAATAATAGCTACTGGTTCATCTAGTTTTGACTTAAAGGAACGAACAAAAGTATTCACTCTTTGTCCTTTGTCTTTAGCTGAGATAAAAGGAGATAAAGGTATAATAGAAGTTAATCGTGTTTTGGAGAAGTCTATGATATTAGGTCTTTACCCTGAGATATTTTTATTAGATAGAGAGAAAGCAATTGATAATCTTGAAATACTTGTTTCCAGTTATTTATTTAAAGATGTTTTAGCTTTTGAGAAAATTAAAAAATCAAGTCTTTTAATTAAGTTATTACAGCTCTTAGCTCTTCAAATTGGAAATGAAGTTTCATATACGGAACTTTCTAAAAAGCTTGGAGTGAGTCGCCAAACAATTGAGCACTATATTGATATTTTGGAGCAGTGTTTTGTTGTATTCAAACACCATTCTTTTAGTAGAAACTTAAGAAACGAACTTACAAAATCGCTTAAAGTGTATTTTTATGATTTAGGCGTAAGAAATACTTTGATTAGAAACTTTAATCCTTTGAATATTAGAAATGATGTTGGTGCTTTATGGGAGAATTTTTGTATTGCAGAAAGGAAAAAGTATAATCATTATATGAATAATTATGTGAATACATATTTTTGGAGAACGTATGATCAAAAGGAAATAGATTACATTGAAGAAAAGGATGGGAAACTGTTTGCGTATGAATTTAAATGGAAAAAGGATAAGGTTAA
>JAAZMU010000009.1 GCA_012798645.1 Patescibacteria group bacterium
ATGGGCAGGGGGAGTAGTTGATGGGTTAGATGGACTTGCTGGAGGAACATTTGCCTCTATTTTTGGAGCCTTTGCAATAATTGCTTTTGCACAAGGTAGCTTTAACTTAGCAATCTTTTGTTCTGTTATTGTAGGAACATTGTTTGCTTTTTTATGGCATAATATACCTCCTGCTAAATTCTATATGGGAGAAACTGGAGTCTTAGGACTTTCAATTACAATGGCTGTGGTTGCATTTTTAACAAATTCTATTTTTGTCTTACCTATTATTGCAGGTATATTAGTTATTGAAGCAGGGTCAGTTATTTTACAGCTTCTTTCAAAGAAATTGAAAAATAAAAAAATATGGCAATCTACTCCTATTCATCATCATCTTCAAGCAATAGGATGGACAGAGTCGCAAATTACAATGAGATTCTGGCTTTTAGGAATTGTACTTGCGATTATAGGAACCGCTATTCAATTATTATGGATTTAAGGAAAAAACATAAAACCTTTATATACAAAAACTACGAATATGATTTTAAAAATAAAGACCTAAACATTTCTTTTGATTTTTTTATTGAGCCTAATATTCAATTCGCCCCAAAAATAGAAATTAAAAACATTAAAAGAAAAGAACTTGATAATGAAATCCTTGAAAACCTAATTTTTAATCTAGGAATGATTGAACTTGTCAGCTACTACAAAGCCACTTGCTCTCCTAAAATTATTATCGAGTGTGGAAGAACAAACAAAACATTTTGGAAAAAGCTATATTTAAAAGGATTAGGAGAATTCTTTTACGAAAACAAAATTGATTTCACAAAAAAAGATTTTCTTGAAATAAAATATAATTCCTCTAAAAAATTCTCTAAAAAAAATATAAAAACAAAAAACAAAATACTTCTGCCCATCGGAGGAGGAAAAGATTCTATTGTATCCCTTAATTTATTAAAAAACAAAAATATCTGTTGTCTTGGCTTGAATAAAACCAAAGAAATTAAAAATGTAATTGGAAAAAACAAACATATTTATGTAGAAAGGAAAATAGATAAAAAACTTCTTGAATTAAATAGACAAGGTTATTATAATGGACATACGCCATTTTCTGCATATTTAGCCTTCTTAAGCCTACTTGTCGCATATTTAGTTGATGCAAAATATATTGTGCTTTCAAACGAAAGAAGTGCTAATGAGGAAACAACCACATTTCTTAATAAAAAAATAAATCACCAATATTCAAAAACTTTTGAATTTGAAAATGATTTTAGGCAGTACGTTAAAACTTATTTACTTGAAGGCATAGAATACTTTAGCCTATTAAGACCTTTGTATGAAATCCAGATAGCAGAACTTTTCTCACATTATAAAAAATACCACAACATATTCTTAAGTTGTAATGAAGCTAACAAAACATATTCTCAAACAAAAGAAAAAACATCTAATTGGTGTTTAAAATGTTCAAAATGCTTATTTGTCTTTACTATGCTCTATCCCTTTATGGAGGAAAAAGAACTATTCAAAATATTCAACAAAAACTTATTTGAAGACAAAGGACTTAAAAACGAAATGCTAAACCTGATTGAAAAAAAACCTTTTGAATGTGTGGGAACTAAAAA
>JAAZMU010000058.1 GCA_012798645.1 Patescibacteria group bacterium
AAATACTCTTGTCTGCGATTTACGGTGAAGAAAAAAGAAAGTACGTACACTTTGAAGATATTCCAGAGAACCTAAAGAATGCTATTATTGCAACTGAGGATGCAAAATTCTATGATCACATTGGAATTGATTTAAAAGGAATGCTTAGGGCTTTTAAAATCAATTTAAAGACCATTTCTTTGTCTCAGGGAGCGTCAACCATTAATCAGCAGTTAATAAGGTCGGCTTTTCTTTCTAAAGAAAAAACAGCGAGTAGAAAGATTAAAGAGATCATATTAGCACTTGAGTTAAATAGAAGATACAGCAAGGATCAAATCCTTGAGTGGTATATCAATCAAGTTCCTTTTGGAATTAACATATATGGGGGAGAAGAAGCAGCCAACACATACTTTCAAAAGCCTTTAAAGGAAATCACATTAGAGGAAGCTGCTACATTGGCTGCTGTGATTCAACTCCCTTCCTATTATTCTCCTTATGGCTCTCATTTAGATGAGCTTTTAATTAGAAAAGACTATGTTTTAAAAAGAATGTACGAACAAGGCTTTATCACAAAAGAGGAAGAAGAGGAAACCCGTGAAATAGAGGTTGTATTTAATCAAAAGCCTCAAACACAGGCGCCACACTTTGTAGATTATGTTAAAAAACAATTAGAAACACTTTATGGTAATGATTTTTTAGAAACTAAAGGGCTTAAAATATATACATCTTTAGACTTTGAACTTCAAGAAAAAGCAGAAGAAATTGTTAAAAGAAGAGTCTCTGAAACAGCCAAGCTCTATAACACCCACAATGCTGCTTTAATTGCTTTAGACCCTAAAACAGGTGAAATACTTGCCATGGTAGGCTCAGCAGACCCTTGGGGAGACCCATACCCAGAAGATTGCGACCCATCATCAACTTGTAAGTTTGTACCTTTTTTTAATGTTGCTACGCAAGGTTTAAGACAACCTGGTTCTTCCTTTAAACCCTTTACATACGCAGAAGCCTTCTCCAAGGGGTACACGCCTGACACTACAATTGTTAAAGACGAGTACACAAACTTTGGAATATATGGAGGAAAACCCTATATCCCCCAAAACTATGATGGAAGATTTAGAGGCTATGTAACTCTAAGAACAGCCCTAAGTCAATCTTTAAACATTCCTGCTGTTAAAGTACTTTTAAGCCTTGCTAAAATAGACGACACAGTCAAATTAGCCACTAAAATGGGTTTAACTACTTTAAACCAAACGCCTAACTACTATGGTCCTGCACTAGGATTAGGAAGTACAGAAGTCTTTTTAATAGATATGACATCTGCTTATTCTGTTTTCTCAAATGATGGGTATAAAGTCCCGCCTGCCTCTATTATCAAAATAGAGGATGCTAATGGAAATGTAATATTCCAGAATAAAAACACGCCAAGAAAGGTATTATCTACTAAGGTAGCAGATCAGATTATGGATGTTTTATCAGACAACAATGCAAGAGCCCCTATGTTTGGCGCAAATTCTTTTTTAAACATTCCTGATTATAAGGTGGCGGTTAAAACAGGAACCACTCAAGACTTTGCTGATGGTTGGGCAATAGGAACCTGTGATCTTGTAACCGTTGGTGTGTGGGCAGGAAACAATGACCGCTCCTCTATGGTAAATAATGCGCTTGGCTCCTCTACAGCAGGGCCAATATGGAATGAATTTATAAATTATGCTATAACCTACTTAAGATAAAACCTAATTAAATTAATTTTATGCTAACTAAAAAAGAGAGAACATTTGTAATTA
>JAAZMU010000059.1 GCA_012798645.1 Patescibacteria group bacterium
AATAAATTGAATTATGGCAAAGAAATTTTCAAAAAAAACAATCAAACCTGATGCTAGATACGATAATATAATTGTCGCTAAGTTTATTAATCAACTAATGTGGGATGGAAAAAAGAAAACAGCTCAAAGAATTCTATACAATTCTTTTGACTTTATCCGCGAGCAAACCAAACAAGACCCTTTAGATGTATTTTTAAAAGCAATTGAAAATGTTTCTCCACTTCTTGAAGTTAAACCAAGAAGAGTTGGAGGTGCAACTTATCAAGTGCCAATAGAAGTTAAGGGAGATAGAAAGCTAAGCCTAGCAATGAGATGGATCATTAAAACAGCAAGATCCAAAAAAGGAAAGGCTATGTATATTAAACTAGGCGAAGAACTAATTGAAGCATCCCAAAACAGAGGTAATTCAATTAAAAAGAAAGAAGATACGCACAGAATGGCTGAAGCCAACAGAGCTTTTGCTCATTTTGCATGGTAATTATTAGAAATTATGGCAAGAAAATACGAAATAGAAAAATATAGGAATATAGGAATTATAGCTCATATTGACGCAGGAAAAACAACTGTATCTGAGCGTATTTTGTATTACACAGGAATTTCACATAAAATAGGTGAAACGCATTCAGGAGAATCTCAAATGGATTGGATGGAACAAGAAAAAGAAAGAGGAATTACAATTTGTTCAGCTGCCACAACTTGCTTTTGGTCACCTAAAGTATATTTAACTAAAGAAAAAACTAATGAACATAGAATTAACCTTATAGACACACCAGGTCATATTGACTTTACAGCCGAAGTACAAAGGTCTTTAAGAGTTTTAGATGGAGCGATTGTTGTGTTTGATGGCGTATCTGGAGTTGAAGCTCAATCAGAAACTGTTTGGAGGCAAGCTGATAAATACCATGTTCCAAGAGTTTGCTTTATTAACAAGCTAGACAGATTAGGTGCTTCATTTGAACATGCTTTAGGAACTATCTATGAAAAATTAACTAAAAATGCAGTGGCTATTCAAATTCCTTTAGGTGAAGAAGCAGGAATGCAAGGTGTTATTGATTTAATTAAAATGAAAGCCTATACCTTTGATGGACCTAATGGAGACGATGTAAAGGAAATTGACATTCCAGCCGAACTTAAAGAAAAAGTAGAAAAAGCAAGAGATGAAATGCTTGAAAAAATAGTGGGAGAAGATGAAGAGCTTATGGAAAAATACTTAGACGGAAAAGAAGTCACTGAAGACGAACTTAAAAAAATCTTAAGAAAAGCTACTATTGAATACAAGCTAGTACCAGTACTTTGCGGGACTGCCCTAAAAAACAAAGGCGTACAATTACTTTTAGATGCGGTTATTGATTATCTCCCATCTCCTACAGACGTTCCTCCAGTTCAAGGAGTAGACCCTAAAGACGAAGAAAAAGTTCTCATTAGAAATTCAAGTGATGATGACCCATTTTGCGCACTTGCTTTTAAGATTGCAACAGACCCATTTGTAGGCACCCTTACCTATATCAGAGTTTATTCAGGCACGTTTAAAAAGGGAAACTATTTATTAAACACAAACACAGATGAAAGAGAAAGATTGGGAAGAATTTTAAGAATGCATGCAAACCAAAGAGAAGAAGTAGATGAAATATTTGCAGGAGATATCTGTGCTACTGTTGCTTTAAAATCAACCACAACTGGAAACACACTATGTGACGAAAAAAACCCAATCATGCTTGAACAAATTTCTTTCCCAGAACCAGTGATCAATATTAGAATTGAACCAAAAACCAAAGACGACCAAGAGAAAATGGGCTCTTCCCTTAAAAGATTACAAGAAGAAGACCCAACATTTAGAGTTAAGACAGACGAAGAAACAGGAGAAGTTATTATCGGAGGAATGGGGGAGCTTCATTTAGATATTCTTGTTGATAGATTAAAAAGAGAGTTTAATGTTGAAGCAAATGTTGGCAGACCTCAAGTTTCTTACAAAGAAGCAATTGAAACTAATGCAGAAGCTGAATCTAAATACATTAAGCAATCAGGTGGAAGAGGGCAATACGGACACGTTAAAATTAAAATTGAACCATTAGAAAGAGGAAAAGGTTTTGAATTTGTAGACGAAATCAAAGGAGGTGCTATTCCAAGAGAATTTATTCCCGCTGTAGAAAAAGGAATTAAAGAAGCACTTGAAAAAGGAGTAGTTGCAGGCTATAACCTAATCGATGTTAAGGCAACACTTTATGATGGGTCATTTCATGAAGTTGATTCATCAGAAATTGCTTTTAAGATTGCAGGAGCACAAGCATTGATTGACGCAGCTAAAAAGGCAAGCCCACACATTCTAGAACCTATTATGAAAATAGAGGTTGTTATTCCAGAACAATTCCTGGGAGATGTAATTGGAGACCTTTCTTCTAGAAGAGGACAAATTGATCAAACAGAGGATAGAACAGGAATGAAAGTTATATACGCAAAAGTTCCTTTGTCTGAAACATTTGGCTATGCAACCAGTCTTCGTTCTTTAACAGAAGGAAGGGGAACATTTACTTTAGAATTTAGTCATTATGAAAAGGTCCCAGCAAACATTGCTGAAGAAATAATAGAGGGTAAGAGAAAATAATATGGATTTTGAAGATATTAAAAAAATAGTTGACAAAGAGGGAAAAGTCATTATACTCGAAGACAAAAAAGCATATGTTGTTTCAAGATATGCAATCAAGGCACCAACGCCTGATCCTACTAGACAAGTAGAAGAAAAAAAAGAGGGTCTAAAATTAGAAGATTTACCATTTTAAAGAAGGAACCCCTTCTTTTTTTTTGCTTTTTTCTTATCTTTAGTTTATCATATTTTAAAGACGTAGTATTAGTTGAATGCATTTCTAAACATGAATGTACCTCTTGACTTTTTAAAAGAATTAGATACAATAAGCATATCAACAACAAAAATTATTAGTATTACTAAATATTATTGTAAATTTAAATTTACAATTGTTAATTAATTATAAAAACTATGGCAGAAAAATTTGAAAGAACAAAAC
>JAAZMU010000060.1 GCA_012798645.1 Patescibacteria group bacterium
GCAGTTCCTTTGTTTATTAAAATGGCTATTTTAAAATCTCTTAATTTTCCAGGGCCACTTGAAATTAAATATCTGCAATCGTAGTTTTTGTCGCACTCTTTTGCGATTGGATATTCCTCTTTGAGAAAGAGCGATGCAACTTTTTCTGTTTCACCTAGGATTCCTCCAGGATTATTTCTTAAATCTAAAATAATGCCCTTAACATTGTTTGTGTTTAGAATTTTATTAACTTCAGTTTCAACATCCTTGGCTGTTGTTTCTATAAATTGGAATATGGATAGAATTGCTATTTTTCCTCCAGCGTCTGCATCAATGAATTCGAGGTCTGCGGTTGGAACTTTAATAGTTTCTCTTTTTATTTTAAATGTTTTTTCAACACTTCCTCTTTTAATAGTTAAGGTAACAAAAGTTCCTTTTTCTCCTTTTATCTTTTTTACAATTGAATCCAGGTCTTCAGTTGAAATATCCTCATCATTTATTTTTTGAATAATGTCTCCTGCTAAAATACCTATTTTTTCAGCGGGTGTATTTTTTATAGGAGCAATTACAATCACTTGCTCGTCTTTTTTAGCAATTTGTATTCCAATCCCTTCAAAGCTTCCCTCTATTTCTTGCATAAATTCTTTTGCTTCCTCGGGGGTGTAAAAAGATGTGTAGGGGTCATCCAGTGTAGAAATAATACCTTTTATAGCCGCATAAGTCATTTTGTCTTTGTCTATTTGGTCATCAAAAATAAAGGAACCTTCAATTTCACTCCAGACTTCTGCAATCTTAAATAAATTAATAGAGTCAAAAGTGTATAGATTCTTTAATATATACTCATTTATTTTTTGATTTATAAAAAAACCTGCCCTAAAGCTAAGGCATAAAAAAATAAGAACTACTATTTTTTTTGGCGTTTTGAATTTCATAATTTGTTTCTATATACCACAATTTTCGTCTAAAAACAATAGTAGTTAGATATTATTATCAATCCATTTTTTAATTTCTTCTTCTTCTCTAAAGCCTACAAAGCCACTTTTTGCATCATTCCCTTTAAAGAAGATCACAGTGGGGATAACTTCAATGCTGAATGTTTGGCTTAAAAAAGGATTTTGATCAACATTTACTTTATAAATATCAACTTTGTTCTTATAAGTTTCTGCAATCTTTTCAAGTACAGGCGTAAGTTTTTTACAGGGCGGACACCATTCTGCCCAGAAATCAATAATTACAGGCTTAGTTGCATTTGAAATAGTTTCTTCAAAATTTTTGTCAGTTAAAGTTTTCATAAATCTTTTTTAATTTCTTTGAATTCGTTTTCAATTATTTCTAATCTTTCTTTAATTTCTTTTAATAAAAAAGTAGCTTCTTTTACTTTTTGAAGTCCTGTTTCAATGTCAACTTCTTCTTGGTTTTCAAACCAATCAGAAATTTCTGTAAGATTGTTTAATAATTCATCTAGGTTTTTTTTCATAGACTTTTGATTTAATTATACCATCTAAGAGCTCTAAGTCAATTAGATCGTCTTTGCTTATATTTTTAATACTTTTAATAATCTTGTTATCCTTTCTTAATATTGAATAACCAAGTTTAAGTTGTTTTTTAGGATTGCAATAATTAATTTGTTTTTTGATGTGTATTACTTTTTCCTTTATTTCCTTTAATCTCATTGAAAAAATGTTTAGGATGTTCGCTTCAGTTGTTTCTAGTTTGTGGGTAGTGGCGTTTAGGAGCGTGTTGAATTTTTCAAAGTTAGTATGTTTAACTTCTTCTCTTATCTCTCTTAATCTCATTGAAAAAATGTTTAGGATGTTCGCTTCGGTTGTTTCTAGTTTGTGGGTAGTGGCGTTTAGGAGCGTGTTGAATTTTTCAAAAACAGAATGTTCTTGTTTTTTAATTTCAAGCATAAGAGCATCCCATGAAGAGTTCAAAAGATGGGCAGCTGCTGTGGGAGTTGAAACAGAATAGTCCGAAGCCATAGCAAAAAGAGTTTCGTCTTGGTGATGCCCTAATCCAGATATGACAGGATAGGGATAGTCAATAATTTCTCTTATTAGAGCTTCATTGTTAAATATGTCAAAGGCGTTTTTTGCACCACCGCCCCTTATAACAACAAGGCAATCAATAGTTCTTTTTTTAAATGTTTTAATAGAAAATATTAAATCTTCCAATGCTTCTCCTCCTTCCACTCTTGAATCAATAAATTCAATTTTAAAGTTATATTTTCCTAAGTTATTTAGAAAGTCATGAATAACTTCGCCATGTTTTGATGTAATAACTCCAATTACTTTTGGATACTTTCTTATTTCTAGCTTTCTTTTGAAGGCTCCTTGTTTTTCTAATCTTGCTTTAAGTTCTTCGTATTGTTTTTTAAGAGCTCCATCTCCCACAAGTTCAACAAATGAGGCAACGAAACTTAATCTTCCTGAGGGCGCATAAACATTGGGTTTGCCTGTTATAATAATGTGCATTCCTTCTTCAAGATTAATACCGCACATTCTGTAGTGGTAATTCCA
>JAAZMU010000010.1 GCA_012798645.1 Patescibacteria group bacterium
AAAAGTTCCAATGTTTTACTTTTTAATTTCACTTTAAAAGTTTGGTCTAAATCACTTTGATTAAATACTTGCGCCCCTACATAAAACTCATCTCCAGGAATAATAAAACGAGGCTTTAAAGGAACTACCATTAAATCCTTTTTGCTCTGAAAAGTTGTGTAACTCACTCCTAATTTTGTATCTTCTGTCACTCCCAGTGCTTCTGCCTGCCAAGTCGTTAAATTATCAGGAAGTTTAAATTCAATTTCTGCTCTTCCATTTTGGTCTGTAATAATGTTTGCCTCAAAAAAGGCAGTATCTTTAAACTCACCTCGTGCCTTAGAATCATCCTCATCTCCTCCGCCACCACCTTTTGTAATCTGTATATCCTCAACCTCGATAATACTTTTTAAGTTTGAAAAGGTTGAAACTGCCAAAGGAAAACCATTATAGAAAAATACTAAAGGGTCTTTCTTAGGATTTCCTTTTAAAGCTAAAACACTTAAATCAACCACTGCAAGCGAAACAGAGGCAGATATTGGTTTTTGCTTAGAATCCTTAGTTAGAATCTCAAGTTTAACTGTATCCCCTGGTTCATAAAAATCTTTTAAAGATTTAAACTCAATCTCAATCTGCTTTGTATCACTATTTACTCTAAACTCCTGACTTCCAAACTTTACTTGTGGCTCATCTTTTGATTGGAGTAATACAGAAACAAAAACATTCGGATAGTACTCCTCTTTAATATCAAACTTATAATTAAACATATTTTGAGAAACATCCACTATATCATACTCAAACACTTTCCCTCTTTCAATTGCAATAAATGCCTTTGCTTCTTTAAATGGTGACTCTATTATTATCTCTCCTTTATCTCCCACCTTTAAATCAGTTTCTTTGGCTGTTAAGTTTAACTCTGTTTTATCCGTATATCTTACCTGAACAAAACCCTCTCCAAATATATAAATGTTTGTTCGCGTTTTAATCTTATTTCCCTTACTATCTTCAGAAAAAACATCTATCTCGTAAGAATGAGGGTCACTAAACTTAATCTTTCTTGAAAAATTTCCATTTTGGTCTGTATTAAATTCAAATTGAGAAACAAGCTCCCTTTTCTTTTCCCACTTATAGGAATAGCTTCCATTCACTTCTTGCCTTCTTGCATAAACCCAATCTATTTTATAAGCTTCTGCCTTAATATTTCTTAATGATTGTGGTTTTCCATTTTGATCTACTGACTTAAACTTTAATGTAATTTCTTGATTCTTCCCTGCAAAATAAGGGGAAGCATTTACTCCTATGTAAGCTTCTCCTTGGTGCATTATAAAAGAGAATTGAGAAGAAACAGCTTGCCCCATTGGATTTTTAACACTTACATTCACTATAATAATCTTAGAAGCATCCACTTCAAGCCTTTCCCTGATCACTCCCTTGCCCTTACTATCTAGTGTTGTCTCTCCTCGCAAAATAAATTTATCTTCATAATCATCAAAATCTTGAAACTGAAAATATTCCTCTCTAAACTTATCAAAATAATAGTTTTGACTACTTATAGTATAGCTAACTTCTGCGTTTGAAACAGGAACACCAAAATAATAATTTGCATCAATCTCTATTTCCACCATATCCTTTGAAATATATTCTTCCTTGTCAGCCTTTAATTTAACCTCAAAAGGAGCTGGCACATATTCTTGGACATCAAAGTAAGAGCAACTGCCAAGCACACACACTGCATAATTTCCTAAAGGTGAATCATCTGGTAAAATTAAATCTGTGCTAATTGTTCCAAATTTATCAGGCGTTAAATCCTTTTTAAAAATCTCGTCCCATTTTGAATTCCTTACTGTTAAAGGAACATCACTAAAAACTGATTCGTAGTCTCCGTCGTACCCCAACCTTAAAATACCTTTAATATTAACCTTTTCTCCTGGTCTATAAATTGGCTTGTCTTGATAGATGTAAAACTTCTTTGCATTGTAAGCAGAGGCTCCATATCCTAGCCGACTTTCAGAACCCTGGATAATAGTTGTGTCACTTCCTTTTCTAACAATCACTCCCTTAAGTCCAAAAACAGGATTAGTAAATGCAACTCCTTTATCATCTGTCGTTCCTTTTTTAATCACTCCATCTACACCATAATAATAAACATCAGCTGATAAAACACCTTCACCTGTTCTCATATCAGTTACAAAATACATATTCTGAAGTGTGCTTAACTGCTTTTCGTCCATTAAAGGGTCATAGTAAGTACTTGGGGTTATTCTTTTCTCTCCCACTGCTAAATTAGTTACTGTTAAAAATGTTAAAGGTATGTAATTACTAAACAAAGGATGCTCCATTATAATGGCATAATGCCCTAAAGGGTCATCGTAGAAATCTTTAATATCTATTTCAAAAAAATTATTCACCCAATATTTAGGAGGAAGCTCTATTCTTTTTCTTTTCACTTCCAAACAAGAATTTGTATTAAATTGATAATTATAATTTAAAGTTGATTTATCTATAAAAGTAGTTGCCTCCATTTTGCAAACTAAAACATCAACATATAAAATATTCTTTGTGCCAAAAAGTAGTTTTGTATTTGTCGCAGGAGTAATACTATATGTTTGTTGCATAGGAAAAGCAGCCACTGAAAATGTTCCCATTTCAATTGTTCTAAAACTTTTCTTAAAGTTCACCTCATTTGAGAACACATCTTGAATATTAAAGTCCATATTGTAATCTTTCTCAGGCTGAAGTCCAACATATAAATCTGTCCGATAGGGCATATCTCCCGCGCATACCCCACGGTCAGAAAAATAAGATCTTCCAAATGAGAAAAATTCATAATCTAAATCTGTTTTAAGCACCTCCCTATAATCCTTTTCATCTGGTTGAAGCAAAGGACTATTAGAACAAAGCGTAATATAATTTAAGTCTTCATTATAAGCATTAACCTTAAGTGGCTTGTACACATAAATTGGCTGATAAATCTCCTCTCCATTTAATTTAATTCCCTCTACATTAAAAACCTCTTTAAGGTGAACATCAATCACACTTCCTGCTTTTATACTAGACTCATTAAACTTAATTATTACTTTCTTCTTATCCTCTACCACTTCACAGCCATAATCTCCTAAACGTGGCCAATCATCTTTGCACTTTTCTCCATATTTAATACTTGTAATCCCAAAAGAAGAAACTATTTTACTTTTTTTAATATCAATATCTTCATAAAAATTAATCACAAGCTCGCCCTTAGGGTCAAACAAAGATTGACTCACTTGTGTTGTTCTAGGCGATATTGCCTCATAAGATTTAACAATAGAAGTTGTGTTAAAAGAAATTGTTCTTTCTTTATCAATAATTATATCTCCCAAAGCAGGATATGCTTTTTTAATTAAAATACTATAATCCTCTGAAAAGTCCCAAAACTCTTTTCTATTAAAACGATCCTTTTTATTATAAATCTCAATTATTCTTTTATCCTCTTCATTATATTTAGAAATAAAATCTATTTTATCCTTTCCTCTAAAAAGGGTAATTTCTTTGCTTGTCTTTTCAAGGTCAACTGGCTGATTAAAATATAATCTTATGGGTTCATTATACAAAACATTTGAAATAAAATTATACTCGCTTAAATATCTTAAATTCAAACTTGTAAAATGTGTTTCTTTTGGCGAAACACTAAGCCCATCCATTGAAACAAACCCTTGCTTAATCTTAACCCTATAATTAGACGACGGTAAAAGTCCATCCTCAGGTATAAATTGAAGTGTGTTTGTACTTATCCATTTAAACTTTCCTTGTGTCTTTGGGTAAATTTCAATTGGAAAATTCTGCTTTTCCATTTCATCTAAAGTAGTTAAAGGAACCATTGGTCTATTGAATATAATGGTGATTTTACTTTGTGTAGGCGCTTCAGTTCCTTCTTCAGGTATAATTCTAATAATCTCAGGGTCCTCTACTGACATAAAAAACGCTTGCAAAACTTTGTTCTCTCCTAAATCAAGCTTTAATAAATAGGACTTATTTAAATCTAATTTCTCATTAGGCTTAAATAAAAGATATTCATTCTCCTCACTTGCAAACACTTTCCTTAAAAAAGATTGTTTTTGATTATCCACCCACTCACCTTGAATCTCAGGTTCAAAACTAATTGCTTGCTTTGCAGTTTCTTTATTAACCCCTTGTGGTAAGTATATTTTAATTGGAGCAGATTGAGATACTTTTTCTGCTACCAAACTATACCCTTCGCTATACCTTTGAACTGGAGTTTTATCTTTAGCAAAAAAAACAAAGCCAATTAAAAGAACTAAGAGTATTCCTAGAAACCATTTTAATTTATTTTTATTCATAATTCTAAATACTTAAACTTATTAATTATATGTTCATTAAAATTTCTACTAAAAATTGTTTCTCCATTCTTAGCACTTAAATAAAAGAAATAATCAGTTTCCTTAGGATAAATAGCCGCCTTAATGCTTGATATGCTGGGATTACAAATTGGAGAAGGAGGGAACCCACTTACTATATACGTATCATAATTTTGACTAAAAGGATATAGAGCCGTGCTATCAACTTCAAGAAGCATATTATGTTTTAGCCTTTTAAGTAAAATACCTGAAACTATTTCCTTATCTTCATAATCTATAACCTCTTTTTCAATTATTGAAGCTAATATAATTACATCAAATATAGTCCTTTCTTGTTTTTCAATTTCAGCTCTTAAATCATCTGTTAGCTTTTCATCAAAATTAGACAAAGCCTGATAAACAATTGCTTCATCCAAAAGCACTTCATATGTATCAGGATATAAATAGCCTTCAAGTCCTACAAAAACAGGCTTATCTTTTAAAAAAGAATATTTTTCTTTAAGCAAGGCATCGTCTTCTTCTTTTAAATACAAATATTTCTCAATAAACTTTTCTCTATCGTCTGCAAGCCTACTTATTTCATTTAATGTATAGCCTGGAATAATCGTTATTATTTTCTTACTTTCCGCTCCTAAAACAAATGTTTCTAAAATATCACTACTACTAGCTTCTTTATCCAAGAAATAGGTACCTGCTTTTAACCTCTTAAATTTATTCCCCTTTAAGCTTTGCATTAAAAAAACACTCTTACTTTTAATATGCCCCTGTTTTTTTAAATTACTTGCCACCTGAAATATATTCTCCCCTTTTTTAATTTTAAAATCACCTTGCGCATAATCATTAAAACAAGGAAAATCAAAAATAATTAAAGCAATTAAGACAAGTAAAATAATTCTTTTCATTACCTCTATAATACCACGCTTTTACTCTTCCTAGAACCCCTGAATTATGGTATTAATAAGATAGAGTCTTTTAATGGAGGCAAACGAATGTACGAAACAAAAAGCGAAAAAGAGCTCAGAAAAGAATTAGAAAGATTTAAAAGAAACCCCTCTCAATCTTGTTTTAATCACTTAAAATACATTATTCAAAACTCTAATGAAAAAGAACTATTAAGATTTCTAGCAGTAGAAATTGCAAAAGATAAAAGTTTAAGTTCATTAGAGCCTTTTATTGGAGATAACGCAAACACTCCTCCTTACATCCTTGAAGAACTAGCTCTAAGCGAAAACCCTTTAACAAGAGCTTGTATTGCCTTTAATCCTGGAACTCCTTTTAAAAGCATCCGCCTTTTAGGGCAAGATCAAAATGAATTTGTTAAACTTATTGCAAACAAAAAACCCTTTAAAAAGGGATTTATCTCAACACTTTTAGAAAAACTAGAACACATCATTAATTACATTAAATGCTTATTGGGATTTTAAAAAGAAAGTAACGCACTTTCTTTTTTAATAAAAAAAGAGGAATGAGACGATGGTTCATTCCCATAGGCAGCAAACGCAGTCAGAAATTCCGTGTTAGGTTACCACCTCCTTAATATGCTTAGGGTGAAAATAAACAGAAGCCTTCTGTTCTCTTTTTCCTTATCACCTCCTTATGTTCTATCTATAAATTAACACTTTAAAAATAGTTTGTCAATGTGACCCCACGGGGAGTCGAACCCCGATTGCCAGGTTGAAAACCTGATGTCCTAACCATTAGACGATAGGGCCTAGTCATACATCTCCCTATATATACCAAGAAACATTGAAAAAATCAAGTAAATCAAATATGATTAAGCCATATGAACATATTAGCTATTGAAACAAGTTGCGATGACACAGGAATTGCCATTCTTAAAAAAAACAAAAACGTCAAAGTTTTAGCTAATTTTTTATCCTCACAAGATAATATCCACAAAGAATACGGAGGCATACACCCTAGCATTGCTAAAAGAGAACACGCTAAAAACATCTTTCCTCTTTTTCTAATGGCTCTAAAAAAAGCAAAGCTCTTAAAAAAAGGCAAAACAAAGGTAAAAAAAGAAACCTACAAAATATTAGAAAGATACCCTGAACTTTCAAATGACCTTATCACCTTTCTTGAAACTCATGAAAAACCTAATATTTCTAAAATAGCAGTAGCTACTCATCCAGGTTTAGAACCCTGCCTTTATGTAGGAATTAACTTTGCCAAAGCCCTTGCTCTAAATTGGAATATTAAAGTAGCAGGAGTAAATCACATTAAAGCCCACATCCTCGTAAACTTTTTAAATAAAAAGGAAATCAAGTTTCCTGCACTTGCTTTAATCCTATCAGGCGGAAACACAAAAATGCTTTTAATGGAAAGTATTAAAGAATACAAAGAATTAGGCTCCACACGAGACGATGCCATCGGAGAATGTCTTGATAAGACTGCAAGACTTTTAGGTCTTCCTTATCCTGGCGGTCCTGAAATAGAAAAAAGGGCTCAAAAAACAAAAAAAAGTGAATTTAAACTCCCTCGTCCAATGCTAAACTCAAAAGATTATGACTTTAGCTTTTCTGGTCTTAAAACCGCTGTCCTTTATACAATTAAAGATAAGCATTTAACTCAAAAACAAATTAACGAGTTAAGCTTTGAAATACAAAACGCAATTATAGAAACTGTGCTCAAGAAAACAGAAAAAGCCCTTTTAGAATTCAACCCTAGATCCATTTTAATTGGCGGAGGTGTTACCTCAAACAAAAAACTACAAAAGGCATTAAGCAAATTAGCAAAGGAATACAATGTTAAATTACATATTCCTAAATACAAAACAGACAATGCTGTTATGATAGGCGT
>JAAZMU010000061.1 GCA_012798645.1 Patescibacteria group bacterium
AAGGAAGCGACTTCCTAAAAAAGAAGTACTCCGATCTAAGAAAATCAGAAGCAGTAAGACTAAGTCACGAAACCTCAGAAAACAAAGAATCAAACATGATTGACACCTGGCTTCATTCCATGGAAGCCTTTCATGAAAGACAAAGAAACAACCCTGAATCAATGGAACTCATCCGCAAAGCCTTTCATGACGAATATGTCATTAAACCTGAAAACGTAGGCGAAACCTACTTTCAAAACCAAGAAAGACTAATGAGGGAACTAGGGCATGGAAACGTAGAGATTACAGAAGAAACTAGACAAGAAGCCATAGACATTATCATCAAAGATCAAGAAGCCTCCTTAGACAATTGGGTCAACTACATCTTCTCTAAAGACGCTGATGTCTATCCCATGTGGGCAAAGTACTTTGCTATGCGAAGCATGGTTAAACTCTCAAGTTATGACAAAGAAAAAAAAGCCTTTGGAAACAGAAGAAAAGACACGGTCAGTCCCTTTCCAGACTTAAACAGAGAAGCTCTTGCCTATGTCATTGACATTCTTCACAAGAAAGCAAAACAAGAAAGCATTGAATTAGACGAAAACAATCCCGAACTCCAAAAATTAATAGAGTCTGAGAACTTTGGCAAGCTTTACGCCTACGCCATAGAGCAGGTAACCCCAACAGAAGTAAATGAATTAATGTTAACTGAAGGTGAATGGAGAAAGTATTCCCAAGGTTCAGACCATATGCCCCTTGTAGAATCCATTCAAGGACATGGCACAGGTTGGTGTACCGCAGGCGAATCAACAGCAAAAACTCAACTTCAAGGAGGAGACTTCCATGTCTATTACTCCATAGATAAACAAGGAAACTACACCATTCCAAGAACAGCCATTCGTATGCAAGGTTCTCAAATAGGGGAAGTTCGTGGTATTGCTCCTGACCAAAACCTAGACCCCTACATGGGAAAGATCGTAGATGAGAAACTTTCAGAATTTCCTGACAAAGAAAAGTACAAGAAGAAAACAGCTGATATGAATACCTTAACTCTTATTGAAAGAAAACAAAGCAAGGGTGAGGAATTAACCAAAGAAGATTTAAGCTTCCTTTACGAGCTTGATTCAAGAATAGAGGGTTTTGGCTATAGGAGAGACCCAAGGATTGAAGAACTCAGAGAGGCAAGAAACATTAAGGAAGACCTTGTAAGCATCACTGGATTTAAAGCATGGGAAATCAGCACAGAAGAAGAAGAGGCCTTGAGTGGTGGAATAAAGTTTCATTATGGTGATCTTGATTTAGGGCATCTTGAATTCGCCGTAGGCTTAGAATTCCCAGAGACCATAAATGGAAACCTTGATCTTGGTAGCCTTGAATCCGCCGAAGGCCTAAAACTTCCAAAAACCCTAAACGGCGATCTTAATCTTTGTAGTCTTCAATCCGCCGAAGGCTTAGAATTACCAAAGACCATAAACGGTAGCCTTAATCTTTTTGGTCTTCAATCCGCCAAGGGGTTAAAACTTCCAGAAAATATAAATGGATTAGATCTTGGTAACCTTGAATCCGCCGAAGACCTAAAACTTCCAGAGACCATAAACGGCTATCTTAATCTTTTTAGTCTTCAATCCGCCGAAGGTCTAAAGTTACCAAAAACCCTAAACGGCAATCTTGGTCTTCACAGTCTTGAGTCCCCCAAAGATCTGAAATTACCAGAGACCATAAACGGAAACCTTAATCTTGGCAATCTTCAATCCGCCGAAGGTCTAAAGTTACCAAAAACCCTAAACGGTGATCTCTATCTTAGAAGCCTTAAAGACGATGAAAAAGAAGAACTAAGAAGAAAGTATCCTGACATAAAGATCAGTTAGAGATAAGCAGCACTCAAACCATGCACTTTGAAGCAATCAAAACCAAACAAGAGAGAAAGTTTCTATCTAATAACATAATTAAAGCTTTTGAAGAAAGAAAAGAGGTGGATTTAAGGGATTCTTTTTTAGAAACCCTAAACATTGCTCAAAGCATTAAAGACAAAGGAGGGCAAACCTTCCTAGTAGGAGGGTCTGTAAGAGATCTTTTTTTTAACAAACTTCCCAAAGACTTTGATTTAGAAGTTTATAGGCTTTCAGGTGATGAAATAAAGGAAACCTTAAAGGATTACAAAATATCTGAAGTCGGATCTAATTTTGGTGGCTTGAAACTATTTTTAGATAATGGATTGGATATAGATGTTTCCCTACCAAGAAAAGATAACAAAACAGAGCAAGGGCATAAAGGATTTAGTATAGAAACTAACCCTAATTTAAGTTTTGAATAAAAAGCAAGAATCAAGGAATCCTAAAGAAAGTTAATTTTATTTAAAGAAGATCAAGAACAACGCCAAAAGAATTTAAACCCATCTCAAGAAGACTCCCTCAAAAAGTTTTTTTAATTCTAATCCATTGACATAACCACATCATTATATTATAACATACTAGGCCAAAAAGGATTAAAGCCTAATTCTTTTTGAAAGCACATTTACAAACACTTTTCAGAGATGGAAATTTAATTATTAAAAAATTAATAATTAACTTGCTGTCTCTGAATAGTCATTACTATTCGAGCGCATTAGGAGGGAATGAAAAATGAAAGCAATTGAAGCAATTATTGGAAGAATCGAGAACATTATTGAGACACATATGTCTCTTGTGTATCTTGGAAAAGAGTTTGTGTTGAAGATCACAAAGCCTGTCGATCTCGGGTTCGTTGACTACAGAACACTCGAGAAGCGAATAGAAACGGCAAGGAAAACAGCTACAATAGATCTGGCGTACTGCCCAGATCTCGGCTCAAGAGTTATTGAGATCGATGGCGAACCCGCCATCCTGATGAGGAGGTTTGACTCTTCAAAAGGACTTGATCGTCTTTACGACCAAGAAGGGGTAACCATTGCCCATGGGTACCAAATCGGGCAAGGTTTTGCCAAGGCTCATAAAAGAGCAAGAACCAGCAAGGAGATAAGTGAAGTCGCTTATCAATGCATTGCTGGAAACTGGGAAGAGTTATTCTTTGTCACAAAGGATATTGCCCAGGCAATTGGCAGAACAATTACTGAGGAGGATTATTTCGAGATACAAAGGGAGATCAGATTATTTATCAAGGGAAATGACCTCTCTTTCCAAGAAAGGAGGGACAATGGTAGTTTCAAGCAGTGCCACGGAGACGGGCACGCTGGAAACATGTTTGTCGAAGATGACAAGGTGAAGGTCTTCGATGGAATTGGCTTCAAGGACGAGTTCAGCTATATGGATCCCGTGTCCGACCTAGCGTTTCCCATCATGGATGCGATAGTACGTAGCAAAAGGGAAATTGCCGACGCAATCAAAGAGTCTTACCTTAAAAACCGACCCGAGGAGACCGAAGCTGTCCAGAAGCTTCTTAGTTTCTACATCTGCTACCGCGCATTTGTAAGGGGGCAAGTTAGCACCATGATTGCTAACACAGCAGAAAGAGAGGCACAAGAAGTGCTTCTCAAGGAGGCCAGGAACTACTACAATCTGGCAGTAGAATACCTGCCAAGGAGGAAGGAGTGACAAAGCTTTTTCTTGTCTGTGGCTATGTGGCCTCAGGCAAGACCACCGTTTCCAATGCTCTTAGTAAGAGCTTGAAAGTAAAAGTTATCCGCACAGATGATGTGCGGAAAAGGCTTTTTCCAAAAGAGTTTGATCATTCAAGCCGAGATGAAATAGAGTCTTGGCTTGAGGCGAACGAGGATGCTGATCTTCAGCAAGTGCTAAACCCCCTCGGGGAAGCATATGCTGACCTAATCGGTAAGTATGCTCCAAAAATGAAGGAGCAGAAAGAACTTGTTTATAATCAAGCTTTTGTTGAGCTTGACAATTTACTCTCTATAAAAGAAGACGTGCTTTTTGATGCCACGTTTTCAAATGTAGGCATGCGAAAAAGAGCCTACGAGCTTGCCACTAAAAACAACATAGAAACAATCTATATTGTTCAGGTGGTCTGTAGTGAGGAAATCGTCAAGGCTCGTCTCCAGAAAAGAGCCTCTGGTAAGGTAAAAACCACTTCCAATGCAAAAGAGTTGGATATTTACCGCAAAGTCAAAAAAGAGTTTGACGAAAGTCAAATTCAAAATGACAACCCAGAGGCAGATATTGTAAGGTTCCTGTATAACACAGGAACTCAGGCAATTAGTATGTATGGAAAAAAGGACAAGACAACAAAAGAAATATTGAATGTCTTGCTCAGCCTTTCGAAAAAGTATGGAGGAGTTTAATTTAATGCTACTACATATTGTAGCCCACATTGATGTTGATGGCATCGTATGCCACACCATCGTAGAAATGTGGGCAAGGAAAGCGCAGATAGCCACAAAACACTGTTTTGTGGACTATCAAAATATCGAGAAAGCATTGGAGGAAGTAGGAAAAAGCAGAAACAAGAAAGACGAGCTTCTGATAGCCGATATTGGCTATGCAAAAGAGCTTGTTGAGATTCTTTTTAAAGAGTGCGGCGCATTCACCAAAAGAATTTCATGGTTTGACCACCACAGGTGGGATCAAGAGGCTTTCTTAAGAGTGGATTCCGCCATTAAGGAACTCATTGTGGATGAAAGCCTTTGTGCCTCCGAGATTCTGCAAAAGCGGTTTCTCCCCGAGGATAAACTAGCCAAAAAGCTTGCTTATTTAGCAAGAGCCCATGATTTTTATGGGCAAGGCTTTGAGCCAGACGTGTACGAGCAGGCTTGTAAAATCCAAGATGTTATCACGTCTGGGTACAGTAAAGAAAAGCTTGTTGAACAGCTTTCTGTAGGCATTCTCTGGAATAAAGAATTTGAGAGTGCATTCAAGGAATACCAAAAAATCAGAAAAGAAGCGTTAGAAAAAATGGACAGCACCGCCACAAATTGCTTTGCCACAGTAGATAATACCAAGGCAAGCATCCTGGCAGTCCTTGTCCCTGATGTTCTCGAATCAAAAGATGTGCGTGCGCATCTTCTCGAGAAATACAAAAATGATATCGTGTTTGCAATTTGGCCAAATGGACGAATTGCGTATGAAGCACGAAGTGAAAAATTCCTTATAATCCTTCAAAGGATTAATGAAAAATTCAACGGAGGAGGACGAGGTCTTGCAGGCGGAGCACTTTACCCTGCAAGAGTAAACAAAGAATGCTTTGATGAAATAATCAAGGCTCTAGGGTCGTAGTTAATAATTCTAAATTATTGTCTACGACCTTTTTTTATCTTGACAAAGCACTATTATTATGCTATAAAGAAATAGTATGGGTGATAAAAGAGAGTTCCTGTTCCGCGAGTGCAAAACCTGCTCAGGACGGGACGAGGTCTGGAATAATAAGTTCCAGGACGTACGATATATTGGGAATTGCGTAATTTGCCTGCGGGACAAGTGCCCGCACCACCCCGACGCTCCCTAGAGGTAGCACCTAAATCGAAGTTAAAAGGAGACTTCGTTAAAAAACTCCTTCTTTTTTTATCCAGTGGTTGACAAGAATAATCAAGTGGGATAAAATGGTGTTATAGTGTAAATAAATGGGACAAAGTGGTAAATGTTAATTGGAGAATACAAATACAATTTAGATGATAAAAAAAGACTAACAATGCCTTCTAAGTTTAGAACTATTTTAGGCAAGAAAGCCATAGTAACAAAGGGAATAGATGGGTGTTTGTTTATGTATTCTGAAAAAGCTTGGAAAGAATTAGCTGAGAAAATAGCTAAACTTCCTTTTTCCCAATCCAACGCAAGAAGTTTTTCAAGAATAATGCTTGCTGGCGCAATGGATGTTTTAATAGATTCTAATGGAAGAATTCTTATTCCAGACTATTTAAAAGAATATGCAGGTTTAGATAAAAAAGTAGTTGTTGCAGGTCTTTACAGTCGAATTGAAGTCTGGGACGAAGACAAGTGGGATAAGTATAACAAAGAAAATACTGATCGCATAGATGATGTTGCAGAGGGATTAAAAGAATTTGAGATATAGCGCACAATAATCAAGGTCGGCTAAATTAAGAATCTTAATTAAAAAATAATATGATTAAAAACAAGAAACTATTTTATGGGTTAATGCTAATCTCTTTTTCCATTTTATTAGGTTTAGTAACCTATGAAATAGTTGATGTTTCTGAGAAAAGTTGTTTAATTTCAAATCTTCAAGTGGAAAACAAGGATATTGAAAAAGAAGTTAGCAAGTTAAAAGTATCTTTATCGCAAAGTACTTCTTTAAATAACTTTGAAGACAAAATTAAAGAACAAGGTTTTGAAGAAGTTTCAAAGCTTGAATATATTATTATTTCATCAAACGGAGACATTGCTTCAAGATAAAGCTTATGAGAAAAAATCTTAGAGCTAATATTGTCTTATTCGGTCTGATTTCACTATGCTTGATCCTTTTAGGAAGACTTTACTATTTACAAATTGTAAAAGGAGACCTTTATAAAGCACAGGCTAAAGGGCAACAAAATATTGTAGATAGCATCAAGGGGAAAAGAGGCGATATTTATTTCACTGACGAGCTTACTACACTTGCTTTAACAAGGGAAAGCCCCTATGTTTTTTTATCTCCAGAAGAAATTGAAGATGGACTTGAAGAAGTTATAGCAAGTGCGTTAGAACCTATTTTAAACATTACTCAAGAAGAAATACTTCCTAAAACTAAAGTAGAAGGAAGCTATTATCAGGTAATTAAAAGAAACCTCACAGATGAAGAATATGAACAAATTACAGAATTAGATTACAAGGGAATCTATATCGGTAAAGAATCAAAAAGAGTTTATCCAGGCAAAGATTTTGCTGCTCAAATCTCTGGCTTTATCAATGCTGAGGAAAAAGGTCAATACGGCATAGAAGGATATTACAACGACATACTCTCTGGTAAAACCAAGGTTGTTAAGAAAATTAGAAACCTGGGAAGTTTTCTTTTAAACCCAGAAGACAAAAAAGGGAACAATGGGGGAGATATTTATTTAACTATTGATTACAATATTCAATTCAAAGCAGAAAAGATTCTGGACGAAGCTATTGAAACATATGAAGCTGAATCTGGTTTAATTATTGTAGCCGATCCAAATTCAGGAGATATTCTAGCCATAGCTGAGGCACCAAGGTTTGATTTAAACCTCTACAATACTTGCCAAGATTTTTCAGTTTTTCAAAATAGCGCCACCCAATCCTTATTCGAACCAGGCTCTATTTTTAAACCAATTACAATGGCAGCTGCCTTAAACGAAAACAAAGTCACTCCAGACACAACATTTGATGATAAATATGGATGCAAACAATACAAGGATTACAGGGTTTGTAATTATAAGGAAAGAGCTTATGGTCTATCTACTATGAGTCAAGTTTTAGAAAATTCAATAAACACAGGAATGATTTTTGTAGAAGAACAAATAGGGCACAAAGACTTTATTAAATACATAGAAGCATTTGGCTTTTTTAAGGATCTTAATATGGATTTCCCGAGTGTTTTTTCCACCAACAAGAACTTAAAGGAAGCGCTTAAATACAATATTGATGTTTCTTTTGGCAATGCCTCGTTTGGGCAGGGAATTATGCTCACCCCTATGCATATGATTAAAGCCTATTCAGCCATCGCAAACGGAGGAGATATTCCTAAATTAAGAATTGTAAAGAAAATAAAAAGTGAGGAAGGAGAAAAACTGTTTGAAAAAGAAATTGAAAAGAACAATGTAATTTCGCTTAAAGCATCAAGAGACCTAACTAAAATGCTTGTTTCTGTTATTGACGGTGCTTACAACAAAAGAGCGCAAATTGACGGGTATTATGTTGCTGGAAAATCAGGAACCTCACAAATCCCTTATAGCTCCCTAGGAATAAACAAAGCAGGTTATTCAAGTGAAACCTGGCAATCCTTTATTGGCTATGCTCCAGCATACAACCCGCGTTTTGTGGTTTTAGTTAAATTAGATAGTCCAAACACAGGAACATCTGAATATTCAGCAGCCCCTGTTTTTAGAGAGCTTTCAAAGTATCTTTTAGATTACTACAAGATTCCTTTTGATTATGATATAGAGGAGTGTTGAGGCAACATGATAATGTCATAGTACAAGCAAAATAGAAATGTCATAGTAACCCTTTTTGAGGTATAAGGTAATTATTAAAATAATTACTTAAAAATATGTCTCA
>JAAZMU010000062.1 GCA_012798645.1 Patescibacteria group bacterium
GCATTTAAAATCCCTGCCTTGTTTATTGACAAATTCTTAAGAGTCGCTTGTTTTGCCCTCCCCTTAAATCCATGAAGGAAAGAATTGCCTTCTTTAATTACTTCTACTTTTGCATTTTTAATAATTCCACTTATACCTTGGCTTGCCAGATACATTTTGTAATTAAAATCATCAAAATTTTGTGGCTCATCTAATTTTCCTGAAATCAAAACCTCGTCATTATGTTTTAAATCTTTATTCGTATAAACTAATATTCTTGCATTAGCACATACAATAGCTTTTTTTGTTTGAAGATCATCTTTAGGACTTCCTTTTATTTTTCCCCTAAACTCAATCTCTTCTCCAAAATGTTTTACTATATCATTTTCTATAATATTTTTTGAAAAAGAATTAACATAAACATATCCTAATAAAAAAAAGAAAACAAATAAGATTAATACATTTTTCTTTTTCCACAAAATACCAACTATAAACAAAGAAAAAATTATTAAAACAAATATTAAATAAAAGGAATATAAAAAAGAACCAAAGAAAATTCCTAAAATAAAACTTAAACAAACATAAAGAAAAATTGTAGGATGTGTCATTTAAAAAAGAAAATTAAAATTGCACCAGATATAAATCCTCCGATGTGTCCTAAGTAAGCAACATCACCTCCCCCTAAATTCATAAAAATAACTTGGATTAAAAACCAAAAAAGAATATACCAAAAACTTGATAAAGTAAAATCTGGAAATACCTTGAGTTTATTCTTAGGAAATAAAACAATATAAGCACCTAAGATACCTGACACTGCCCCTGATGCTCCCACCAAAGGAACATTCAAATTCTCTCCTGCTAAAAAATAAATTAGAGTGGAAAATACTCCGCATAAAATATAAAAAAATAAAAACTTAATATGTCCTACCTTACTTTCAACATTATCTCCAAAAACCCACAAAAACCACATATTAATTAAAAGATGCCAAACACTAACATGCAAAAACATTGCTGTTAATATATGAAAAAGATTAAACTCCCCAGGCACAAATCCATATAAATATATTATCTCGTTTAAATCATTCTTAAATAAGAAAAATAATAATATATTTATTGCAATTAAAAATATGGTAACAAAAGGAGTTTTTCTTGATATCTTTTTATCAAAAAGTGGTATCATCTTAAATAACAAATTTCAAAGTTGTGCTTTATTTCACTAATAACTTTTTGAATCTCAAATTCATCAAAAGGAACAACTTGATTAAAATGAGGACTTAAAAGCTCCTTGTCATTTCTAAAATTTTGAATGAAAAATCTTTTTGCAGGAGCAATCTGTTTTACTATCTGTTTAATATCTTTAACTTCATGAATTTCTGGAACAATTGTTGTTCTAAATTCATAATCAGGACATAAAGTTTTAATTATATCTATTGACTTTTTGATTCTTGAAACAGGCGCGCTAACACCTATTGCTCTTTTATATTTTGAAAAAGGTGATTTAACATCCATAGCAATATAATCAATTAAATTCGCTTTTAATAATTTTTCAACCACATCTGGGTTTGAACCATTTGTGTCTAGCTTTACCTTATACCCTAATTCTTTTATTCTTTTGCAAAAATCAAAAATCTCTTTATGAATAGTTGGCTCTCCTCCACAAACAACACAAGCATCTAATTGACCTTTTCTTTTTTCAAGAAACAAAAAAAAGTCTTCTTCTTTTATTTTAAAAAGATTAGGGTCATTAAGAACTAATTCTCTTGAATAACAAAAAGGGCATCTAAAATTACAACCTACTAAAAATACTATGCACGCAATCTCACCTGGATAATCAATTAGGGTTGTTTTTTGAAGCCCACCTATTTCCATATTATTTCTTATACTCTCTTTGTCTAATTTTAAAAACTTTTCTTTTTTTAAATTCTTGTTGTTTTGCCTCATTCCACTGCGATACTGGTCTTAAATAACCTACTACCCTAGAATAAACTTCGCAAGGCTGATCTATTGTACACTTAGGACATTTAAAATGTTTCCCTGATATATAGCCATGAGCAGGACAAATAGAAAATGTTGGCGTTAAAGTAATAAATGGCAAATGATATTTTTCAAAAACTCTTTTTACTAATTTTTTAGTTGTTTCAATATCTGATATTTCCTCTCCTAAAAATATATGCTCTATTGTTCCTCCTGTGTACTTGCATTGAAGTTCATCTTGAAGATCCATTTCTTCAAAAATATCATCCGTATAATTTACTGGAAGCTGTGTTGAATTCGTATAATATGGAATTTTTCGCGTTCCACTCGCTATAATATCTTTAAATGCTTTCTTATCTTTTCTAGCTAAGCGGTAAGCTGTAGATTCTGCAGGCGTTGCTTCTAAATTATAAATATTTCCTGTTTCAGTTTGATATTTTACTAAACGTTCTCTCATAAAATCTAAAATCTCTAAAGCAAACTTTTTCCCTTTTTTAGTATTAACACCTTCACCTAGAAAATTAAGAAGAGCTTCATGCATACCTATAAGTCCAATTGTAGCAAAGTGATTAGCAAAATATTGCCCTTTTGCTCTTTTAACTCCTTTTAAATAATGCCTTGAATAAGGATATAATCCTTTTTTCGTATAATTTTCAATTGTTTTTCTTTTTATCTCTAAACTTTCTTTTGCAATATCCATTGCCTCTCCAAGTCTCTCAAAAAATTCTTTTTTAGTTTTAGAAGTATATCCTATTCTTGGAAGATTTAGCGTCACAACTCCTATACTTCCAGTTAAAGAGCCAGAACCAAAAAGGCTTCCACCACCTCTGTTACTTAATTGTGTTAAATCCAATCGCAACCTACAACACATTGACCTTGAATCACTTGGACTCATATCAGAATTAATATAGTTTGCAAAATTATTTATTCCATATTTAGCAGATGCTTCCCAAAGCTTATCCAAATCAGGGTCGTCCCAAGGAAAATCTTTTGTAATATTTATTGTTGGTATTGGAAAAGAAAAAGGTCTTCCACTTCTATCCCCTTTAATCATCACTGTATAAAAAGCTTTAATGAACATTTTCATTTCAGACCCAAATTCTGCATAAGTTTCCTCTTGAGGTTCCCCTCCAATAATTACTGGCTGATCCTTGAAATTCTCTGAAGGAGTTAGATCTAATGTAATGTTTGTAAATGGACAATTTCCCGTAATAAACACTGTCCCATTTCGTCTTGCAATAACTGTCTCATTTTCTGTAGTAGGGCACCAAATGACTCCTTTGTAACCTATTTTATTGACCTGTGAAATCTGTGTTTTAGTTTCTTTTATTAATTTAAACTTGCCTTCTGAAACAAAAGAACCATAACCTGCATCAAGTGCCATTATCTGAAGCAATTCTAAATCAGTTTTTTCTGTATCACATGCTTCTAAAAATGCTCGTGCCTCATCACTACTTTTTTCAGGAGCAATAGGAATTATAATTTTAGTTTTTAATTTAGCCACCTCTTCTATTTTTTCTAATACAAAATCATTGCCTTCTTTTCTTAAAACTCTATGCTCAGGAGAAATCAATTGGTCTTGAATTTCATTTTTTAAATTATACATTTCCCCCTCATACTCCCTCTTAAACATTTTAATTACCTCCTTACTTTCTATTTCTCTATTTTGAATATTAAAAGTTTTAATACTATCCCCTATATCAACCTCATTATATCCTTTCCATCCTTTTTCAGTTAAGATTTCTGTATCTTCTGACAAGCATTGAAAACCAACTCTTGTTGGAACTGCCATATTATATAAGAACTCTTGAATAGCCTGCTCCACCTGACTATAACTTAGATTGTCATATCTAATAAAAGGAGCTAGCAATGTATCAAAATTAGAAAAAGAAACTGCACCTGCTGCTTCGCCCTGCAAAGTATACATAAAATTAACAATTTGTCCCAAAGCAGACCTAAAATGCTTGGGAGGGTTAGATTCAATTTTTCCTGAAACACCTCCAAAACCTTTTAAAAGAAGGTCGTATAAATCCCAGCCAACACAATAACAAGCAAGAGTATCTAAATTATGTAAATGAAATAATCCGCTCTCGTTAGCCTCCCTAACTTCTTTTGGATAAATCTTATTCAACCAATACTTTTTAACAATATAAGAAACACCATAATGATTCATTCCTTGAAGAGAAAAAGTCATATTAGAATTTTCCCGCACCTCCCAATCTAATTTTTCTAAATAATCATCTACTCTGTCCACTGCCTCTTCACTCACTTCTTCTTGTTCTCTTATTCTTCTTCTTTGCTCTCTGTATAAGATATAGGCTTTTGCCGCCTCAATTTCATCTTCTAAAATAAGAGCCTCTTCTACAATATCTTGTATCTGCTCCACTGTTGGAATCTCATCTTCTTTAAACCTTCTATCTAAAAGACTCTTTACTTTGTTTGCAATCTTCTGCGACTTATCCCCATTTCCCTTTTTTGTAGCGGTTAATGCTTTAAAAACTGCTGTTTTAATTTTCTCTAAATTGAAATCCTCCTTTGTTTTGTCTCTTTTTTGTACTTTTATAACCATTTTATCTTTATTTATTATCTTACGTTAGCAGATGTTGCTATAATTGTGACCCTTATTTCATCTTTGGCTAAACTATCATCAAACGATGCACCAAAAATTATCTTTGTTGAAGGAGATGTTTTTTCTTTAACAAGTTTTGCTATTTGATCAACCTCTGCTAAAGAAAAATTATCTACTCCAGATGTTATATTAAACAAAATACCTTCTGCTTTTTCAAGTGGAAAACGAGTTATTTGAGATGACAAAGCCATTTCAGTAGCTAAAGAAGCCCTTTGCTCTCCTTTTGCTCTTCCCACTCCAAAAAAAGCCGACCCTCCCTCTTTTAAAATTCTCTTAATATCTGAAAAGTCTAAATTAAGAATGCCTGGATTTAATATTATATTTGAGATACTTTCTACTGCTTCTTTAAGTAAAGCATCACACTTCTTAAAAGCACTTTCAATCGTAGATTCTTTAGGAATAATTTCTAATAACTTATCATTCGGAATAACTACAAGTGTATCAATATATTTTTCAATTTCTTTTAAAGAATCCATTGCAATCTTCTTTCTTTTCCTCCCCTCAAAAAAGAACGGTAAAGTAACCACACCAATGGTTAAAATCTTATTCTTCTTTGCAATCTCTGCCACAACTGGCATTGCCCCTGACCCAGTTCCTCCTCCAAGTCCTGCTGTTACAAAAAGAATATCCGTATTTTTAATCGCTGTTTCAATATCTTTGTAATTTTCTTCTGCACTTTTTCTTCCAAGTTCTGCACACATTCCTGCACCAAGTCCTCTTGTTGCCTTTTTCCCTATTCTAATTTTTTTACTTGATTTTTTCTTTTGTAAATCCTGGATATCTGTATTTAAAGAAATAAAGTCTATATCTACTTTTGCATTATATAATCTATGAACTGTATTACACCCAGCTCCCCCTACCCCAATTACTTTAATTTTGGTTAAACTTTTTTTCATGGTTTGAAATTAGAGAAAAATTCTTTTATCCATTTTTTTATCTTATTTGAAGAAGGAATATCTTCTTCAAAGTCATCTCCAAGTAAAATAAGCCCGCACACAGTTGAATACGAAGGGTCTTTTTTATCAAACCCAATAAAGTTCTCAGGATATCCGATTTTACATGGTAGCTTAAATTCCTTTTTTGCAAAATCTTCTATTCCTTTAAGTTTAGCTCCGCCACCTGTTAGAATAATACCTGCGGGGAGCTTTCCCTCTTTTCCAATTTTCTTAAGCCTTTTATTTATTAAATCACTAAATATTTCGCTCACTCTTGGAGCAACTATATTTCTTAGTTCCCTTTCTGAAAAAACTAATTTTCCGCCTGAATCTAGCTTTACTTCTATTTTCTTACTACTTGGTAACGTAATCCCAAAGTCTTTTTTAATTTTCTCTGCAATATGAATCTCTGTTTTAAGACCAACCGCTATATCATTTGTAATATTAGAAGACCCTACAGGAAAAACAATTAAGTCTAATAATTTCCCATCTTCATATACAATTAAACTTGTAGTGCCAAACCCAATATTTACCAAAGCCACCCCTAATTCTTTTTGAGAATTATCTAAAAGTAATGTTGCGTCTGCAAAAGGTGTTGGCACAATATCTTCAATATCAATCCCTGTACTTTTAATCACCTTCTCTAAAGCTTCTTTATCGCCTGAAAAACATGTCATTATTGAAGCATCTAATTCTAATCTGATGCCTTGAAGCCCCAAAGGGTCAACAATATCTTTCTCATTATCAAGTTTCCATTCTCTCGGAAAAACTCTAAGTATACTTTTATTATTTCCCAAAGCTACATTTTTAACATCTTCTTCCACTCTTTCTTTATCTAATTCAGTAACCTTTTCATTGGCACTTCCAACTGAAACCGAAGCGCTATTATTAAAAACTTCTAACTTATCTCCCGATATATTAACCATAACTGTCTCAACATCAATATTATATCTTTCTTTAACTCTTTCAAGCAAATCTTTAACTGCTTTTGCCAGATCATTTTCATCTTTTATTCTTCCTTTGAAAAACCCTAAAGAATCAGCTTCTTCAAAAAACTTTATTCTATACAAATTATTATTTCCCTCTCTAAAAGCACCTAAAATTTTAATGGTATCAGACCCAATATCCAATCCAATATTAATTATTTCTTTTGGCATAATCTTAATTTAAATTAAAGAAAAATATTTTTCTTGCTTTTTAATCATTTCGCCCTGATCCTTTTCATGATCATATCCCAAAAGGTGAAGTGTGCCATGAATTAAAACTCTCTTTAAATCATCAATTTCGTCTGGGCAAATAATAATTTCTTTTTCCTCTACAAAAGTTAAAACATCAGTTGGTGCATCAATATTCCTATACTTCCTATTAATCTCTTTGATTTTATTTCTGTCCACAAAAGCAACTGAAATCTCTTCTTTTTTTGCTTTTTCTAGCCTAAAAACCTCTAAAATTATGGTTTTTACCTCGGTTTCATTAATTTCGTAAGAGGTTAAATTATTTATTTCAACCATGTTTCGTATATTCATTTTAACAGAACAATATTTTTCTGCAACCTCTTGATATTATAAAATAATATGTTAAAAAATCCCCTTTTAAGGAGATTCTAATATTTGTTTTATTCTTTTTCCGTCCGCTCTTCCCTTTGTTCTTATCATAGCTTCTTTCATTACTACCCCTATTTGATTTGTTCCTTTTTCTTTTATTATTTCTTTAAGTATTCTTTTTATTTCCTCGTCGCTTAATTCCTCAGGAAGATATTTTTGAAGTGCCTTTAGTTCTGTTTCCTCTTTTTGTACTAAATCCTCTCTTTTTGCTTTTTTAAATTCTTCAATCGCATCTTTTCTCTTTTTTGCTTCAAAAAATATCACATTCAAAACCTCCTCATCATTTAATTTTGCCTTTAAATCAAGCTCTTCATAAGAATATTTAGCAGAAAGCTCAAGTCTTTTGTCTTTTTCTTTGTTTGTAATGGAAGATAAAAGCATTCTTAAAGAAGAGACTTCTCTATGTCTCTTCTCCTTTTGAAAACTAATTAAATCTTTTTTAATTTGATTTATTAACATTTACCCAATTTCTTGTTTTTTAAATACTCCTTTCTTTTCCTTTCTCTTAGCAAGGCTTTTCTTTTTTGTAAATTCTTTGATAATTTCCTTTCATTGAATTGCCTTTTTCTAGCCTCAACTAAAACTCCGCTCTTTCTAACAGCTTGAGTAAATCTATACACAAGTGATTGTGATGTCTCTTTCTGATTTCTTGGTTTTATCATCATGATTTTTTGAATCTTTCTTTAATTTCTCTTACAATATTATCTTGCTTAATTGTAACCTGTTTTCCTGTTTTCATATCCTTAATAATAACTGTATCATTAAGTGCCTCTCTTTGTCCAATTATAAGTACTATATTTATGGCTAATTTATTTGCTTTTGTCAACTGAACCCTCATTGAATCCTTTGAAATAGCTTCAAAAACATTTATTTTCTTTTGCCTAAGCTCTTCAATTATTTTAAATGCTTTTCTTTTTGCTAAATCTCCCACCTGAATTATAAATACACTTTTCTTCCTTTTTAATTTTAATTTAATTTCTTTTTCCTTCATTAAAGCCACCGCTCTTTCAACACCCATAGAAAATCCAACTGCTGGAATATCATCAGTTTTAAGTGCTTTTGAAAGTGCATCATATCTTCCTCCTCCTACAAGCGAATTATCATTTAAAGCAATCTCAAACACTGTTCTATTGTAATAATCAAGCCCTCTTACTAAAAAAGGATCCAGTCTATAAGGAACTGCTACTTCTTCTAAAAATTCAAGCACTTGCTTAAAATGACCTTTACAAGGAGCACATAAATAATCCAACACCTGCGGAGCTTCACTAAAAACTTGTTTGCATTTAGGGTCTTTGCAATCTAAAACTCTTAAGATATTTTTCTTATACCTTTTCTTACAATCTGGACAAACTATTCCTGTTCTCTCCTTTAAAAAATGAGCTAATGCCTTCTTGTAATCTGCCATACATTCTTCGCATCCAATAGAATTAATATTCACAGTAATCTTTTTAAATCCAATCTCTTTTAATAAGTTATAGGCAATTAAAATTGTCTTTGCGTCCAAAACAGGGGCTTCATCTCCAAGCATTTCAAAACCTACTTGCCAAAATTGACGATACCTTCCAGCTTGTGGTCTTTCATATCTAAAAAAAGGACCATAATACCAAAGCTTCACTGGTTGAGGGTCAGATTGCATTCCATTTTCAATATAAGCTCTAAAAACAGAAGCTGTTCCTTCTGGTCTCAAAACAAGC
>JAAZMU010000011.1 GCA_012798645.1 Patescibacteria group bacterium
GACTGTATTTGAATCCAAAACATAAAGTAGGAGGAGGAATATGGCAGTTTCATATAGACCTATATGGGTAGAGTTAGCAAAGCGAGAGCTGATGAAAACCGAATTTCAAAAAATAGCGGGAATATCCGGCAATGTCCTTGCTAAAATGGGTAATAACGAGTACATATCCATGAAAAACCTTGAGCGGATATGTATGTCTATGGATTTAACGCCGAGTGAAGTGATTGAGTTTAGAGAAAATGAAGAAGATAACAACATCAATTTGGAGGAAAGCATTGGATAAACGAATTGATTTAAACAAATTAAAAGAAAATTTCTTAAAGCATAAAGGAACATTTGATGTTGAAGATAATGTAAAGGTGAAGTTTGCAAGTGAAATAATGACGCCTTTATTAAATATAATATCACCGATGGATTCCAGTAAATTTTTAAGTGAGCATTCATATCTGCACGGAGGTAGAGCTGATGCAACATTTAAAAATATTGTTTTAGAATACAAAAAAGGAAACTATTTTGAACATCAAAAAGGAATTGAAGAGGCTCTTTATGGAAGAGATGATAAAGACCGTGGATTAGAGAGCTATTTAATCAGTCATTCTGGGATAGCGGAAGATGAAAGCAAGGATATTCAAACAATAAAACTCACGAGTAACATAGGCATTGGATTTGATGGTAGTCAATTTATATTTTCAAGATTTGTTAAGAATGCCAGTGTTTTAAACAAATTAAATGTGGCAAAGACGGAATACAAAGGAAAAAGAATAGAACTCCCAGTTGATTTTACTTACGAAATTTTAGATTTTCATTCAGGTTTGGAAAGATTGATTCTTATCTTAAGACAAAGAACAAAGATGGCTTTAACAAAAGAAAATCTGTTGTTATCAATCTCACCTGAAAAGTCAGAATTTGTTAGAAAATCAATTATGCAAATTTATGAAATTGTGGAGGATATGAATTCGTTAGAATCCCAATTGAGTAGGTCAAAAACGATGTACAACGAATGGGATTTAGTGTTTGGGAAATTATATGGAAATGAGAGTGAAGAAACAGATTTTACATCAGTGTCGCCGAGCATAAGAAAGTTATATGGCATTAGCGAGGATAAAGATGTTAATGCAAAATACTATTTATTTTCACTTCAAACTTTTTTTAACATTTTTCTAAAACTGTTGGTAAATGCTTTCTTATCACAACTGATAAATCCATTATTTACATCAGATTATAAACTTAATAGCGTTGATATTATTAAATTGTTTAGCGGAGAAGAACCAGAACAAAACAGAATTGTTAGAAATTTCTTTGAAGTTCACTATCTTGAATGGTTTGTATTTGCTATGTTACCTGATTCAAAACAAGAAAAAGCGTTCACTGATATTGTTAATGATGTATTAAAGCTGTTAGATGAGTTTGACTTAACCACCTTCGTTTTGAAACCTGAAAATATTCAGGATGTCTTTCAAGAAGTCTATATGAGCCTTATACCTGATAATATGCGTCATTTGATGGGAGAATATTTCTCACCAGATTGGATTGTTGAATATGTTTTAGAAATGGTCGGCTATGATGGAGATATAAATAAAACTCTAATTGATCCTACGGGCGGTTCAGGTCCATTTGTGTTGCAAGCCTTAAAGCAAATTGTAAAAAATCAAGGTGGAAAATTAACCAGGGATAAGATAGATCAAATAACCAACAGGGTAGTTTTATTTGATATAAATCCTATTTCAGTTGTAGCTGCCAAAGCCAATTATATCCTTGTCGTTATGTCAACCTATAAAGGAGAGTATGATATTGACTTTGGAATTGGAAAATCTATAGATATACCAGTTTATATAGCAGATTCTGTATTAGCACCTGTTGTTTATGGTGAGGAGAATGATAACACGATACAAGTAGAAACAAGTGTTTCCGGTTTTGAAATACCTAAATTCTCTAACATTCATGAATCAAACACATTTTTGAGGATTTTATCCGATAGGATTCACGAACAATCCAGATTTGAACCAATATGGAGTGAAATAAAAGAAAACACATCTATTGATGAGTCCCAGAAAGATATTGTTGAAAAGCTTTATTTGAAAATATATCAACTTCATATGAGCGGCTTAGATTCTTTCTGGCCGATTATATTAAAAAACTCATTTGCCCCATTAATTATCAGAAATAAATTTGATTTTGTTGTAGGGAATCCACCTTGGATAGCTTGGAAAAGCATGAGCAAACAGTATCGTGAAGGAACGCTAAAGGTATGGCAGTCCTATGGTATTTTTGAGAAAAATGCATACGATAAAAAAACAACACATGATGATTTTGGAATGGCTGTTACCTATGTGTCCATTGATTATTATTTGAAAGAAAATGGTGTTATGGGATTCTTGCTACCCGCTACATTTTTAAAAAGCACTAAGGGCGGTGAGGGCTTTAGAAAATTTGAAATCATTAGAAATAATCAAGATGTTCCGTTTTCTGTAGACGAGGTAAATGACTTTACAAATGTTAAGCTATTTACAATTCCTACAGTTGCAGTAAAATTTATAAAAAACAAGCCAATGCAGTACCCTTTCCACAATTATAAGGTTTGGACACAAGTGGGGGGAAAGAAAACAATTGACAACCATATGCCGTGGAAAGATGTTAGAGAATCGCTTTCTGTCGATATTATTTCAGCACAACCTATTGATAAGAGTGATAAACAATCAGCGTGGTTAACATTAGAACGAGATGAGCTTGAAATAGCAGACATAATTACTGATCCTCAAAAGGAAAGAGTTTACAGAGGAAGAAAAGGTGTAGAGCCGGCTGGAGCAAAAGGAATTTATCTGTTGACTAATGTTAAATCAAAAAATAAAGGCTTGTTAGAAGTAGAAAACAACATATCAAGACAAAGAAGAAAAGATGTTATAGAGCGATATAATCAGGTAGTTAAAAATACTGGAACTAAAAAAGAAATCATTGAGGAAACCTATGTATATCCAATGTTGGGTGGAAGAAATATAGAAAGATGGAGAATAAAATCGCATGAGTTTATTGTAGTTCCACATGATGAAGAAAATTTATATGGGATATCAGAAGAAGATTTAGGAACTAAAGCTTATAGAACATACAATATGTTGGCACAATATAGGGAGGTTTTATTAAAAACGAGAATTCAAAATGGTAAATTCTTTAATGAACAAACTCAGCCATTTTATAGGCTTGACAATGTTGGAAAATACACATTTTCAAAGTACAAAGTTCTTTGGAAAGAACAGACAGGAAGTATGGCAGCAGTTTCGGTTAGCAGTTATTACGAGAGCATAGATTCTAAGGAAAAAATATTTTCTGAAGATAAACCAATTTTGATGGATTCCAAAGTCTTAATGTTAGATTTAGAAACCAGTGAAGAATCGTTTTATGTATCTGGAATTTTGAATTCTAAACTTGTTATTCATATCATTGATGGGTATGCAATATCAACAAACAGAGGAGTAGATGTTTTAAAAAATATAGCCATTCCTAAATATGATAGTCGAAATATCCATCATAAAAATGTTTCAGAAATATCAGAAAAAATTCATGCCATAGCACGAGAAAAGGCTAATAATTCGACCAGTGAAATAAAAAATCTTGAACAAAAATTAAATAAGGAAGTGAAAGCCATATTTAAAATTCCTCAGAAATAATAATCAGAATAAAAAAACTTTAAAAGCAGAAGATAATAAAAAATCTTCTGTTTTTTTATGCAAAAAATAAGAAAAGGGGGATACTGAAATTGAAAAAATTAGAAAAGACAAGACAAAACATAAGAGCATTAGAAGATGAACTTGATAAAACGGAAAAACAGTTAAAACAGCTTGAAAATCAAGAGAAGAAAATTCTCCGGCAAGACAAATTGAGAGAGCAGAAAAAAAGAAATCACAGACTGATTACAAGAGGAGCAATGCTTGAAAGTTTTATTGAGAATGCGGAGGAATTGACAAATGAGGATATTAAAATCTTGCTTAAAGTTGCTTTTAATACTTCGGACTTCAAAGAAACCTTGAGCATAATTCGAGAAAGTTGAGCGAGCAGAAATAACATAATTGTCCCTTAGATTTTCTAAGGGCGCAATTATACACCCTAAAGGGTGTCCTTGCGACCTGCGGTGCTTTTGCCCTACCGGGAGTAAAGAAAAAAGCTGAAGCATTTTTACTTTGATGTTATCCGAGGAGCTGAACGAAAAATAATCGTTCGCTTTTTCAATGTCAAGGGTAAAATGCACTTCGCTACCGCTCAGCCCTTGACATTAAAAATTTGAAATGTAATCAGACGGCAAGCCGACACACTGAAACAACAAGAGTTGAAAATTCAGTAGTCGGCTTTTTCTATTTTAACATTTCAAATCGCTCACTTACGGAGTGAAGATACAAAAATCTTTAAAGCCTCCTCCTAAAACAACAAGAGAAAAAACAGAAAGGAAGTGATGAGATGGCAGACAGTTTTCATTTCTCTGTGTCTATTATTTCCAGAGGAAAAGGAAAAAGTGCTGTTGCAAGTTCGGCATATATTGCCGGAGAGAAAATAAAAAATGAGTGGGACGGAGTTACCCATGATTATACGAAAAAGCAAGGTGTCATTCATAAAGAAATATTCCTACCCGACCATGCACCGAAAGAATTTACAGACAGAACTACCCTATGGAACTCTGTCGAACTCTTTGAGAAAAATTCCAATGCACAGCTTGCAAGAAATTTTATTATTGCCCTACCTAAAGAGTTAAGCCTTGAAGAAAATAAAAAGCTGATAAGCGAATTTATTGAAACCAACTTTACCGATGAGGGCATGATAGCGGACTTGGCAATTCATGATGAAAGTCAAGACGGAAATAATAATATCCATGCCCACATTATGACGATTGTCAGACCACTCAACGAAGATGGAACATGGGGACAGAAAAGCAAAAAGGAATATATGCTTGATGAAAATGGAGAGAGAATTTTAGGGAAAAATGGCAAACCCAAAACGAGAAAAGTCGAACTCACAAATTGGAATGATAGAGGTAATGTCGAAAAGTGGAGAGAATCTTTTTCTAATCTCTGTAACCGATATCTGCGAGAAAATGAAATTGATAAAAAAGTGGATCATCGTTCATTCAAAAGACAGGCTGTCAAACAAATACCGACTATACATTTAGGAGCAGCTGCAAGTGCATTGGAACGAAAAGGGATTAGAACGAAAAAGGGAGATATCAATCGAGAGATTAAAAAGCAGAATCAACTTCTAAAAGCAATCGGAGAAGAAATCAGAAAAATTACAGGGTGGCTCAGTGATTTTAAGGACAGATTAAAGACCGCCTACCAAGAGCATAAGGAAGAAACAAAACTATCGGTGGAGAACGAATCAGGACTTTTCAATCTCTATGAATACCTAAGTTTTTATCAGGAAATGCAAGATATGAAAAAGGCTACCCTCTCCCCTTATGCCAAACGAAATAAAACGCTTTATGACCTTAAGAAATACGCAAACGGAGTTTTGTATCTCAGGAGCAATAATCTCAGAACCGTTTCAGAATTACAAAGTCACATCTCAGACTTAAGAACGGAGAATAATCAAATTTTTAAATCCGTTAAAGAGAAAACTCAAAGGATAGAAAATCTAAATAAATGCTTCGGATATGCGGAAACGATTAAGGCAACTCAAAAAACTTTCACAGAATGGCAAAACAAAAAGCTGTTCAAGGATAGTTTCTACAATGCCCATAAGAGCGAAATCGACCAATACAAGAGAGCAAGAGCCATGCTTGAAAAGTTATCCGGCAACAATAAAATACAGCCGAAGAAATGGACACAGGAAATCAGCACACTTGAAAAAGAAATCGAAAAGCTGAACGGACAATCGGAGAGTATCAAAGAAAAATACAATCAGATAAACCATATCAAGTATGCGGTTGGTATCGTCAATGAGGAATACGGCATAGACCTAAGTGTTGAGATTGACAAGGCGATTAAGCGAGGAGAAAAAGAAAGCATTATTAAACAACTGCAAGAGTTCAAGAAAGACAGCGACAGCTACAACAGAAAAAGGCAAGCGACCAAAGATTATTATAAAAACAGGGATACAGAACGATAGGAGGACTAAGAAATGATTAACGAAGAAATCAGTAGGGAGATAGTACAAGGAGCAAAAGAGGGAATTACTATGGCAATTCAATTCTCCAAAGAGTATGGGCAGATCCAAGATTATTTTTCCGAGAAGTTCAAAGATAGTAATTTCAGCCTTAGCAAACTCATGCCGGAGAAAAACGAGATACAACTCAAAGACCTATACAAAAAAGGGCAACTCAAGGAAATAGATGTATCCAAGAAAGACCTTGCAGAATTTAAGAAAGAGCTGAATCGGAACGGAGTTAAATTCTCCCTTATGGAAGATAAGGCGACAAAGGACTATGTGGCATTTTTCCAAGCAGATAATGTCAAGATTGTCGAGGTGGCTTTAAGAAAAGCGGTTGAGAAGTCCAATGCCAAAGCAAAAGGCAAAGAGAGTATTAAAAAGCAAATTGATAAATTCAAAAATCTTGCGAAAGAAAATCCGTTAAAGGATATTGCAAAGGCAAAGGACAAGAATATTGACCTTGACAGATAAGGGAGTACCGAATCGTTACCCCCCCTTGCCTATTCATTGAAATACTTAAAGAGTATAAGGGCTGATAGAACGAATCGTTCACCGAGGTCTGAACGCTTTGTTCACCCCTTGTGAAATAAGGGAGTAGCGAAACACGACAGCCTTAACAGAGGACAGAATCCCAATTTGGGAATGTGCTGTGCCGATATCACAAAATAAGCTAATGCACCATTTCAGTGCGTGAGCTGATGTCGGAATACACGACGGCAGATTAGATGATACCCCGAAACAGGGCATCACATTAAAAAATTTAATATAAAGCCTTGCACCGAATTTTAGGAGCGAGGACAGGGAAATCTATTCAAAGGCAAAATAAAAGGCTAAAAACACCTTTCCACCGCCTCAGAATAGAAAGTAGTAAAAAGAAAACAGCTACTTCCCTTTTTTTATTTCAAAAATAGGAGGAACAACATGACAAAGAGCAAGAGATACTATTGGCTTAAACTGAAAGAGGACTTTTTCAACGATGTCCGTATGAAAAGACTTAGGAAGATATCCGGCGGAGAAACTTACACCATCATCTATCTTAAATTACTTCTACTCAGCTTAAAAAATGAGGGAAACCTGTATTTTCAGCAAGTAGATGAAACTTTTCCAAAGGAATTGGCACTTGTATTAGACGAAACGGAAGATGATATTGCCGTAACCCTTAATTATCTTCTCAAAGTAAATCTCATAGAAACGATTGAATCAGACGAGATTTTTATGACGGAAATACCGAGTTTAATCGGCTTTGAAACGGAATGGGCAAAGAAAAAAAGAGAGTATAGGGACAAATTAAAAGAGGACAATGTCCTCGATAAGTCCTTGCCTTGTCCTCCCGAAGTCCGACAAGAGATAGAGATAGAGAAAGAGATAGAGATAGAGTTAGAGTTAGAGAAAGAGGGAGATATAGAAATAGAAAAGGACAATGTCCTCCCCCATCCCAATCTTTTTGGAGAATATCAAAATGTGAAATTATCTGATAAAGAGTATGAAAGTCTTAAAGATAAGTTAGGCACTCATACTGAAACGATGATAGATAAGCTTTCAAGATATATAAAGAGTTCCGGCAGATATTATCAAGACCACTATGTGACAATCCTCAACTGGTATGAGCAAGACAAGGAAAAACTAACACAGAAAAAAGA
>JAAZMU010000063.1 GCA_012798645.1 Patescibacteria group bacterium
AAAAAAGACTTTTTAAACAAAAGAACAACAGAAAAAGGAGGCTTTGTTGAGTACCCACAATACACTAGACCTGAAGTCTTTACAACAAAACAAGGCAAAGAATTAAAAGTTCCAGAAGTGCTTTTAACAGGAAACCATAAAGATATTGAAGACTGGAGAGAAAAAAGAAAAAAGGTTATTGAAAATTAATCTAATCTTTGCTACTATGGTATGTATAAATTAAGGGTAGGTACCAAAGCGGTCAACTGGGGCAGACTGTAAATCTGCTGGCTAACGCCTACGGGGGTTCGAATCCCTCCCTGCCCACACCCTTATTAAAGGAGTTTTTTGCCGACATAGTTCAGTGGTAGAACACTCCCTTGGTAAGGGAGAGGTCAAGGGTCCAATTCCCTTTGTCGGCTCAAAGATAATAATTAAGTATTGATATGGCAAAGAAAAAAAAGAAAGCAATTAAACTTCAATGTTCAGAATGCAAGAAAATAAACTATTTCACGAATAAGACTAAGAATATTGAGGGGAAAATAGAGCTTAGTAAATTTTGTAATGAATGTAGAAAACATACAATTCATAAAGAAATGAGGAAGTAAACTTCTTCATTTTTTAAAGGGGCGTAAGCTTAATGGTAAACTGCTTCTCTCCAAAAGAAGTCTTGAGGGTTCGAATCCTTCCGCCCCTGCATGAACAGAAAAACAAAAATAGTTGCTACAATAGGACCAGCTTCCTTAGATTACGAAGTTTTTAAAAACTTAGTTAGGGAAGGTATTGATTATGTCCGCATCAATACTGCCTATAGCACCAAAAAACAACACAAAACAATATTTAATAATGTTCAGAAATGTCCAAACAAAAACATTAAAATAATGTTTGACATTAGATCCGTGGACAAACTAGAAAATATTATTGAATGCAATCCTTCAATTATTGCTCTTTCTTTTACTGAATCAGCAGAACAAGTAAAAAGTATTTTAAAAAGATTGCCCAATGCAAAAGTAATTTCTAAAATAGAATCTGTAAAAGGCATCCAAAACTTTGAAGAAATTCTAGATGCTTCTTATGGAATAATGATAGCAAGAGGGGACTTAGGTATTGCAGTTTCATTAGAAAAAGTCCCATGTCTTCAAAGGAATTTATCTAAAAAAACCTTAAAGAAAAACAAGTTCTTGATTGTGGCGACAGAAATGCTTTTGTCTATGACTCATAACAAAAAACCAACCAGAGCAGAAGTTTCAGATGTAGCTAATGCTGTTTTTGACAATGCTTCCGCAGTTATGCTTTCTGAAGAGTCTGCTATTGGACAAAATCCAGTTGAAGCTGTGAATTACATGCGGAGGATTATTGAAGACGCTGAAAATTGTATTTAATATTTTATGCAAAGAATCATAGCACACTTAGACATGGATGCCTTTTTTGCATCTGTTGAAGAAATAACAACTCCAGGACTTTCAGGGAAACCCATTGTTGTTGGGGCAACCTCCAAAAGAGGAGTTGTTTCAGCTGCAAACTACAAAGCAAGAGAATATGGTATTCACTCAGCTCAGCCCATTACTATTGCAAGGCGCTTAGCTAAAAAAGCAGAACAAGAAGTTATCTTTCTTGGAGTAGATATGCCCTTATACGAAAAAGTTTCAAACAATATTTTTGAAATTATTAAAAAACATTCTAACAAAGTTGAACAAGCAAGCATTGATGAATTTTACATTGATTTAAGTTTTTTAAAGACTTTTAGCAAGGCAGAAAAAGTATGCAAGGGAATAAAAGAAGAAATCAAACAAAAACAAAATCTAACTTGCTCTATTGGAATAGGAAACAACAAACTTATCTCTAAAATTGCAAGCAGTGAAAGCAAGCCCAATGGCTTTCTTTTAATTAAAGACAACCAGTCTTTCTTAAACCCGCTTAATATTAAAAAAATCCCAGGTATAGGACCTAAAACAGCCAAACTCTTGAATAATTTTAAAACTATTAAAGACTTAAGCAAACTCTCCAAAAGCGAGCTTAAAAACTTATTAGGAAAAGCAGGAATAAAAATATATTACAGCGCAAGAGGAATCAATAATGATCCAATTGTTGAATATCGTGAAGCTAAATCCATAGGAAGACAATCAACTTTTGAAGAAAATACAACTAATATTTTAATTATCTTTGATGAAATTGAAGCATTGTCAGAAAGCGTATTTCAAACATTCAAAGAAAGCAACTTTTCTAAATTCAAAACAATTACAATTACAATCCGCTTTTCAAACTTTCAAACAAAAACTAGCTCTAAAAGTTTTAAAAAGGGGATAGATAATAAAAAGGAATTCAATATTAATGTAATTAAACTACTTTTACCTTTCTTAGATAAAAGGAAAAATCCAAGGAAAAAACCTATTAGACTTATTGGCGTGAGAATAGAAAACCTTGACAAATAGCAAGACCTGTGTTATAAGAAAAAAAGCACCAAAAGGAGGTGAAAAAAATGGACGAAGCGAAAAAGGGCGAGATCGCCTTAGCCCTTGTGAGGGCGTGGGCAAAGAAGGAATTCGACCTTGAAGCAAAGGTCGGATACGTCAGTTTTATTACTGGCGTTCCAAGGGAGGACCTTCAGGTCTTTGTGAAAGACCTCGCAAAAGAGTTGTTCTTTACAGAGGAATAGAAGCCTCCCACCTTTTCACAATTTTAGGGAATTAAAATTGTCTTGTTCTTCAGATGTGTATCTGAACTGATGAGTCCAAAAGGACGAAAACATTTGCTTTTCTAAAATCAAAGGAATATAATTAGACTAATGCTATTTGGAACATTTGATTTCTTAATTTTCCTCGCAGTTGTTGTTATCCTTAATTGGACGCTAAAAGCACATACTTTAATCTGGCGCCTTTTTTTACTTGGAGCAAGTATCTATTTCTACGCCTTAATTGATATTAGGTTTGTTCTCCTCTTGGGAATAACTACCATTATTACATTTCTACTTGGTTTAAATATTAAAAGAAAAGTAAGCTTTTGGGTAGGACTTATTCTAAACCTAGGAATACTCTTTATTTTTAAATACTATGACTTCTTCCGTGTAACTGCTGAGTCCTTTTTTACATCAATTAACTTAAGTTCCTGTCTCCCTTACTGGGAAATAATATTTCCTATTGGAATCTCCTTTTATTCTTTTAGAATGATCTCTTATTTGTTCGACCTAAAACGAGGCAAGTACGAAAAAGAAAAATCCTTGTTAGACTTTTCTATTTATTCCTTTTTCTTCCCATATCTTCTTGCTGGACCAATTGTAAGGGCGAATGATTTTCTTCCACAACTTAAAAATGGGGGAGCAAAAACAATAGAAAAACTAGAACAAGCCACAACACTATTCTTTGTTGGCTTATTTAAAAAAGTCGTTCTTTCAAGCTGGCTTTCTGCCACATTAGTAGATAATGTCTTCGCAGTCCCTGAGCAGTTCTCAAGCCTTTCTGTATTCCTTGCAATTATTGGCTATACTTTTGTTATTTATTGTGATTTCTCTGGCTATAGTGATATGGCAATTGCTGTATCTAAATTTCTCGGGTTTGACCTGCTTCCAAACTTTCTATTCCCTTATAAGTCAAAGTCCATCACTGACTTTTGGAGAAGATGGCACATCAGCTTCTATATGTGGATGCGTGATTACTTATACATTCCTCTTGGAGGAAATAGAGTTGGTAAATTAAGAAGTTACCTTAACGTTTTAATTGTTTTTATTGCTTCGGGCTTATGGCATGGTGCTGCTTTTAATTATTTAATTTGGGGACTTTTGCATGGAATAGGGTTAACTATTCATCGCATCTGGAGCACTGTTTTAAATAAAAGTGCAGGGTTCTTGGGTCCAATCATCACCTTTATCTTTGTTTCGTTTACCTGGATTTTTTTTAAAGCAGAAAACATGGAAAGAGCACTCGCCTTTATTAAAAGCTTAGGTAACTTTAATAAAAGTACTTTGATTGGAACATCAACTATTTTAATCTTAATTTTAATTTCCTTATTCATTCTTTATGAAGAAAAACTTATGAAATACTTGAATAAGATTCAATTAAAAATGCCTACACCTATTTGGACTTTATTTTGGATTGGTGTATGCTTAATTATATATAGGTTTGCGCCAAACACAGTTCCACCTTTTATTTA
>JAAZMU010000064.1 GCA_012798645.1 Patescibacteria group bacterium
GAGAGTGTTTGTTTTATTGTATGAGTTCTGTTAGTTTTGATTGGATAAGCTTCTTCTCCAAAGCTTTCCATATATTTTATTTTTTCTTTTCTAGCCTTGATTATTTCATCTATTGTTGCCATACAATTATATTACATTAAAACTCAACTTATATCAATAATCATATATTCAATGTCTCCACTTGGTGTTTTAACTCTAACACTTGTTCCCCTTTCTTTTTTAAGTAGTGCTTTTCCTAGAGGAGATTTAAAGGATATTCTTTTTTCGATAGGTGAAGATTCTTCTTCGCCAACAATTAAAAAACAATCTTCTCTGTTATTCCATTTAACAGTGACTTTTGAACCAATGTCTACCCAGTTGTTGTGATTATTCCCTTTAATAACAACTGCGTTATTTATTATATTTTCTAATTCTACTATCTTTCCCTCAAGAAGTGCTTGACATTCTTTTGCTTCGTCATAAGCAGCATTTTCTGATAAATCTCCAAAAGATATGGCTTCTTCTAAGTCTTTTGCCACTTTTTGCCTTTCTTCTTTTTTTAATCTTTCAAGTTCTTTTTTAAGTCTTATAAGACCTTCTTTGGTTAAATATTTTTCCGACATAAGCTTATATTTTTAAGTATAGTTTGTTAAATCTATCAGTTATCAAAATCTTTGTCAACGCTCTCTTGATAGTGATAACTTAAGACCTCTCTCACTACTTTCTGCGTTATTCCTGAAAAGGAAGAAACGTTTTCCATTAAAACAATCATTGCTATATCTGGATCTTCATATGGACCATAAACAACTATCCAATTATGATAAGTATTGCCCGTTCCAGTTTCAGCTGTACCTGTTTTGGCAGCAAGCGTGACTGGAAGAGTGCCTAGGGATGGAGCAGAACCACTTTGTGATGTTACTGTTTGTCTCATCCCTTCTTGTACGACTTTTAAATTTTCTTTTGAAATAAAATCTTGACTTATTATTTCTGTTTCAAAAACTTCAATAATGTTTTTTTTGTCATCTACTATTCCTTTTACAATTTTAGGCTTTATTAATTTTCCTCCGTTTGCAATAGCAGAAACAGCAGTTAAAACTTGAATGGGAGTTGCTTTGATAAAGCCTTGTCCAATTGACATATTATATGTATCGCCTGGATACCAAATAGTTCCTAGGGCTTGTTCTTTCCATTCTGGGTTTCCCACAAAGCCTTCGCTTTCAAAAGGAAGGTCAATTCCTGTTGCTTTTGAAAACCCATATTTATTTAAATATTCATATATTTTATCAATTCCAAGTCCTTTAATGTTTTTATAGCCTCCGCCTAAAACATAGAAATAAACATCGCATGATTCTGCAATAGCTTTTTTCATATCAGTTGCTCCGTGTGCCATCCAATCATTTTTAAATTGTCCTCCGCCTAATTCTATTCTTCCCTCACAATAGACTTTAGTTTCTGCAGTGGCTATTCCCTCTTCTAAGAAAGCTGATGCAAGAAAGGGTTTGATAGTAGATGCAATAGGATAGCCCCCGCTAATTCCCCTGTTAAAAAAGGAAATGTCTTTTGAATTTAATAAGGCTTGATATGCTTCATTATTAAAATTTTTGGAAAAGAAATTGTTGTCATATGAAGGATAATTTACAAGCGTTAGAACTTCTCCTGTTTTGGGATTCATGATAATAATGGATCCTCCTGTTGCATTTGTTTCATTTGCAACACTTTTTAAAACTTCTGCACTTTTAATTTGAAGGTTCTTATCAATGTTTAAAATTAGGCTTTTCCCAGACTCGGGGTCTTTTACAAGCTCTTCTCCTAAGATATTATTCAAAGCATCTCTTTTGTATTTTGTAATGCCTGGAATCTCTTTTAGAATATCCTCGTATTCTTTTTCTATGCCATCTTGACCTTTTTCTTCATCTTTTGATAGAAATCCAATAATGTGTGAAAAAGCATACCCATTTTCATAATTCCTAATGTTCTTTTTCTCAAGTTCAAAACCTTGTA
>JAAZMU010000065.1 GCA_012798645.1 Patescibacteria group bacterium
AATAATGGAGATGTATCAATTAGTTAAACTTGGACGTTTATCAAGTGGTTTTTTGCATGATCTGCTTAATCCTTTGACTGCACTTTTATGCAATCTTGAACAAAAAAAGGAGATGCAAGAAGATTTAAACACTGCTTTTTTAATTACTCAGAAGATGAGAAACTTTTTAATTTCAACTAAAAAGCAGTTTTCCTGCGGGGAAAAAAAGGAGATGTTTTTAATAAATTATGAGGTGGAGCAGGTTTTAGAAGTTTTAAGCTATTATATTAGGAAGAATAAAATAGAGGTTGAGTTTAAAGCATTAAAAAAGATTAAACTATACGGAGACCCTGTTAAATTTAGCCATGCTGTGTTAAATATTGTTTCTAATGCAATTGATGCGTATTCTTTTTGTGAAGATTCATTTAAAAAGATTGAGATTTATTTGGTTAAAAAAAATGGGAAGATTATGCTATGTGTGAGAGATTTTGCTAAAGGAGTTCCAGTTGAAGTGCAGAATAAGATATTTAAACCTTTTTTTACAACAAAAGAGCAGGGCATAGGAATTGGACTTGCTTTAGTTAAAAATATTATTGAGAATGACTTTAATGGAAACGTTTATTTCAAGAACAATAAAGGGCATGGGGCTACATTTGTGGTTAAAATCAGAGGTTGACTTTTTCTTTAAAAGAACTTTAAAACAATTTGAAGGGAAAAAAGCTAGAATGAATATACTATGTTAAAAGAATATCGTTGCGAATATTGTAATAAATTGTTTTTTAAGGGGAATATTAAGGAAGCAACAATTGAGGTAAAGTGTAGGTATTGCAAAAATATGAATTTAATTAAGATTGCTACACTTTTACATCGCACTTCTTTAAATCAAAGCGGAAGAGGTGGGATTTGAACCCACGGCACCTTTCAGGTACACAGACTTTCCAGGTCTGCCTGTTCAACCAAACTCCAGCACTCTTCCCTATATTCCTTTTAAAGCCTTAATCCTGTCCTCTATAGGAGGATGTGTCATGAATAACTTGTTTAAGCTATTTTTTTCTTTTAAAGGAGATGATATGTATAAATGAGCCATGGCACTGTTTGCTCTTGTTAGGGGTGTTTTATCTGAGGATATTTTAATTAAGGCTGAGATTAACCCATCTGGGTCTCTTGTTAAAAGAGCGCCTGTTCCATCTGCTCTAAACTCTTGTTTTCTTGATATGGCAAGTTTGATAATAGTGGCAGCTATAGGAGCTAAGACCATACTAAGTATGGCTATAATTAAAAGAATGGGGTTTTTGTCATTATCTCTTGACCTACCGTATAAAAGAGAGCGCGAAAAAGTATCTGATAAAAGTACGACAATGCCAACTAGAACTACAACCACTGAGCCAACTAAGATGTCTTTGTTTTTGATATGGGCGAGTTCATGCGCAAGTACTCCCTCAAGTTCCCTTTTGTTTAACTTTTCTAAAAGTCCCTTGGTAACGGCAATAACTGCGTGTTCTTCATCTCTACCAGTGGCAAAGGCATTTGGCTGTGTCTCGTTTATAATATATATTTGAGGAGTCTTCATACCAGCAGTAATAGCTAAGTTTTCAATAATTCTATAGAGCTCTTTGTTGTTTTCTTTTGAGACAAGTTTGGCACCTGTCATACTGAGTATGATTTTATGGGAATTATAATAGCTTGCAAAAGACATAACAATACTGATAGCTACTGAAATGTAGAGGATAAAAACATTGTCAAAAACATAAGAAAAGAGCCATCCTAAAAGAATAACAAACATTAAAAAGAAAAAGATTAGAAAAAAGGTTTTTCTATTGTTTGAACTGACTTG
>JAAZMU010000066.1 GCA_012798645.1 Patescibacteria group bacterium
AAGAAGAGCTTGAATTCAAAGAAGGTATAGAAAAAATTGAACTTATTGAAAAAAAAGAAAATAGTATTGTTCTAGCAATAAAATCTGAAGATCAAAAAGGAATCAATGTTAATTCTTTAGTAAAGATTATTGTACTTAATGATATTTCCTACATTATCACCTTGAATTCCTTTAACCCAAATTTTGAAAAGGACAAAGCAGAGTTTTTAGAAATATTAGACAGTGTTTTGTTTTCTGAGTAAATAAGCTATAATTACACAAATGAGAAATAAAAAACTTTTAATTTTCCTAATAAGCCTTTTAATTCCATTTTTTAATGTCCTTGCTCTTGAATTAAAATGGCCAGACTCTCCAGGCGGTACAACTATTCACGAGCAAACCGAAATCCACGAACTCATCGCATACATTTATGAATGGGGTATCTCACTTGGTGTGATTGCCTCCTTTATTGCTCTAGTTATAGCAGGGGTAAAGTATATGACCTCCACAGGCAACACCACCAAAATAGCAGAAGCCAAAGAGGATATAAAGTACAGTCTAGGCGGAGTTGTCCTTCTTTTATGTACTTGGCTCATCTTAAACACTATAAATCCAGATTTAACAAAATTAGAACCACTTCAATTTACGCCAACACCAGGCGACCTTGCTGATATTGAAATAAAAATCCCAACCGTAATTAAAGGAGAATGTGCCCTTGTTGTTTTTTATGAAGAAGAGAACTTTGGCGGACAAAAATTCACTGTTGATAACATCAGTAGAAAATCTGTTGCGTTTAGCAGGAACTTTTCACCTAAATCATTTATTGCATATAGACAGGTTTTAAAGAAGTACAAAAACCTAAATATAGAGGATGAAGACAGGGAACAATGCAATATGCTTATAAAACAAAACCCCCTTTTTTGCACGAAGATCAATGGAGTGGAATACATCAGAGACGACTCATGTGTGATAAAATTGTACGCGCCAAGCTCTTGGATTACTCTTCCAGGTTCTTGTGGAGATACAATTTTATCTAAACCAGGGTTTGAAGAAAACATCCCTGACCAATTAAATAATCCAGTAGATGATATAAGTTGTTATAGTATTTCCCCATAATCAATTTAATATGATAAACATACCAAAATTAAATTTCTTAAATAAATTAGCAAACAAAAAAACAATTTTTATCCTTTTTGGTGTAATTTTTGCATTTTGTTTTTTAATGCCAGAAACTACACACGCTTTTGTTGCTGGATTAATAGCCTATTTCCAAGCTGCAGCTGATGCCTTAGAAGATACATTTTTACATGTTACAAAAGTAATGATCATGACCGCTATAGCTTATGGTATAGGTTATGCGATTTTAACTATTAGCTCCGTTGGAATAGATTATGTCTTGCAAAACCCAAGCCTGCTCTCACTCAAAAACGATGTAATGGTAACCACAGGTTGGGAATTCACATTAGACCTTGCCAACTTAATACTTGTTGTTTTGTTTGTTATAGTTGCTTTTACTTTTATTCTAAAAATAGAAATGTTCCAACCCAAAAAAGCACTAAGAAACTTGATTATAGTTGCTATTGTTATTAATTTTAGTTTTTTATTCTGTCAGGCTCTTGTGGATATGTCTAACATAATAATGACATCCTTAAGCAATGCCACATCAGGAGGGATTGCAGAAACATTCTCTAAGGGAGCAATAGAAGTAGCAGATAGTCAAATAAAAACAATATTGATTTATCTAACTGGCACCTTAGTTACAGCAGCGTTAAGCGTTGTTGGCTACCCATTGATTCAAGTGGCAGGCTTGCTAGCATTTAATTATTATTTCCTAGGGAATATGTTAAACTTTTTTATGCAATTAGCAATCATTACCTCGCTAGGAGGAGTTATGATCACTTATTTCTTGGTATTAATTGCAAGAATTGTTTTCATTAAACTGCTCGTTATAATAGCACCTCTTGCGTGCTTAGCCTTTGTTTTGCCCCAAACAGAAAGTATGGGTAAACAATGGCTTAATATGCTTTTAAGATGGACATTCTTTATAGTCCCTCTCACTTTCTTCCTTCTTTTAGGCTATGTTATGACACAAACATTGCCACTTACATTCGATCAAGTGACTTTTGACACTCCTCTTGTAATAGGTTTTTTTGACGCGACAAGTAGTTTTAAGTTTTTCTTTCAATACCTGATTTTGCTTATGTTCTTAGCAGTCGCTCTGATTGCTTCTTACAAATTTATTCCAAAAGAAGCCACAGAAGTAATAGAAAAAGCCAAATCACTAATTCCATCACAAGCAAAAGACTACTACCGTCAAATTGGGGGAGCTGCTAAAGAAGGAGGTCGTTTTGCCTATGATAGATATATGGATCAAGGCTATAAAGCACAAGAGGAAATATCGCAATTCAAATATGATAAAGACGGAAACATTGTGGAAGGATGGGAAAAAGAATGGGAAGCCTATCAGGCTCAGCAACCATGGTATAAAAGAAGGCTTTCAGGTGGTATAAGAACCTCATTAGATAAAGCAACAAAAGGCAAGCTTTCAGGCAGAGGCTTAGAAGAGGGTATGGAAGCATCTGAACTTGAAAGCATTATCAAAAGAGATGCACTCCACCTTGCTTATTCTACCCATGATATTGGTAAAATTATGTCTACTATGGAAAGCGAAGAATTGCAAAAAGTCTTTGAGAGTGGCAATCTTTCTGAAAAAGAGGTAAACAGATTGCTTAAGAGCGCTCAAGAGTTAGATGTAGATGGAAGAGAACGTATTGTAAGAAATGCCATTGGCTTTAAAAATGAAAATGGCGAACCTGACCTTGAAACAGCAGATAGAATCTGTAAAGAACTTCTTGGAATAAATGCCAGCATAGGAGACTTAGTTGCAAGCACAGATGGAAGCCAAGTTCAAGACATTAGCGCAGAAGCATTAAAGATAGAAGGAGTCTTAGGAACAGCCCTTGCCAACTGGAGCCCTGCTAGTTTTGCAGAAGCCTCAAATGACGAAAGCAAGCTAAGAATTATTAGCGCAGGAATCGCAGCTCACCAAGAAATAATCGAAGAAAACAATCTTCGAGCAAAAAGATACTTCTTATCTGAAGGTAGCCCTTATGAATATCCACCTGTAATGGAAGGAAGGCAGGTTACCCTCAGAGAGGTTAAAGGAGCTCCGATTTACAAAGGAAGACCAACCTTTATATCAGAAGACGAGGAAGAGAGAATACAAGGAAGTGGAACTAACCGTGATGAAGTACGCCCTCCTGGAGATGACCCTCACAGCTAATAAAAAAGTCGTAGA
>JAAZMU010000067.1 GCA_012798645.1 Patescibacteria group bacterium
AATAGCTTAACCTTAGAAGATATACCTAAGTTTGTCTCAAAATGTCATAGCTATGGACTTAAAGCATATATGACTATTAATTCTGTAATTTATAATAACAACCTTAAAAAAGCAGAAATATTAGTTAAAAAAGCAAAACAAGGTAATGTTGATGCTATTATAGTTTGGGACTTAGCAGTGATTGAAATAGCAAAAAAAGAAAAAATGCCTTTTTTTATCTCCACCCAAGCCAATGTGTCCAACTATAAAACAGCTGAATTTTACAAAAATCTCGGTGCTAGAAGAATTGTACTTGCAAGGGAATTAACCCTTAAACAAGTAAAGGAGATTAAAGACAAGGTTGATCTTGAAATAGAAACATTTGTTCACGGAGCAATGTGTGTTGCCATATCAGGAAGATGTATTTTATCTGCCTACTTATTCGGCAAATCCTCTAATTGTGGCGCATGTGCTCAACCCTGTAGAAAATCATGGAAACTAATAGATAGCAAGGGAAATGAATTTGAAACTCAAGGAAAATACTTTTTAAATGCAAAAGATCTTTGTATGATTGAATTTGTCCCTGAACTTATTAAGGCAGGTATTGATTCATTTAAAATAGAGGGGAGAAGAAGAGACCCCAAGTATATAAGAACTACAGCTAAATGTTATAGAGAAGCAGTTGATGCTCACTTTAATAATACTTTCACCAAAGAAAAAGTACTAAAATGGAAAAAAGAACTTTTAGAAGTCTATAACAGGGGATTCTCAACTGGATTTTACTTTGGAGAACCAGGAAAAGAAGGCATAAGCTATAACAAAGCAGATAATGTTTCAAAATATGAAAAAGTACTTATTGGTCACATTACCCATTACTACCCTAAAATAAATGTAGCCCTTGTTAATCTAAAGCACAAAGGTCTTTCCTTAAATAAAACTATTCAAATTGAAGGCAATAAAACCTTTATTGAACAAACAATTAATTCCATGGAAATGCAACACAAAAAAGTTAAAATTGCTAAAAAAGGAGAAGAAATTGCCATTAAGGTAAATAAAAAAGTGTTTAATAATGACAATGTTTTTGTCTTAAAAGAAAGAATATGAACATAGAAACTATAATCCTTATTATTCTTGGACTAATAGTAATTATAATTCCTTTTATATTCCTCAAAAGAATGAAAGCTTTGTTTGAACAATTTAATTTAAAACAAGAAATCACTGAAAGCAAAAAAGACTATATCAAAGAATTAACTGACCAAATAAGAAGAGAGCTTGAAAAGAGCCAAAAACAAATTGAACTTTTTGAAAAAGATAGAATTGGTGAATTTAGCTCGCTTAAAACCATTATTGAAGAACACAAAACCTTAACAAATGAATTAAAAGAATCCACAGACGGATTAAAGAACATCTTGTCAAACAATCAAATGAGAGGGAAGTACGGAGAAGAAGTAGCAGAAGAGCTTTTAAAATCTATTGGCTTTGTTAAAGGAGAAAACTATGTTGTAAACACAGCCCAAGAAACAAGATCAACTAGACCTGACTTTACTATTTTTCTACCAGATAAAACTAAAATTAATATTGATGTTAAGTTTCCTTTAAGCGCACTTTTAAAATATGAAAACGCAACAGATAGCCAAGAAAAACAAAAGTATTTAAGTGAATTTGAAAGAGACGTAAAAGATAAAATTAGGCAAGCGAGTACTAGAGATTATATCAATCCAGAAGAAAAAACAGTTGATTTTGTTATTCTTTTTATACCAAATGAAATGATATTTAGCTTCATATATGACAAACTCCACAATGCGTGGCAAGAGGCAATGTCTAAAAAAGTTATTCTTGCAGGTCCTTTTAGCTTTACTGCTATTTTAAGAATGATTTTTCAATCCTATAAAAACTTTGTATACGAAGAAAATCTCTAT
>JAAZMU010000068.1 GCA_012798645.1 Patescibacteria group bacterium
AAAATATCATCAAACCTAAAAACCCCTGAAGCTAATTTCATATTAGAACATGGATTATAAACTAGAGAACATTTTTTCTCTCTTAAAATTTCAAGCTCTTCATTGTTTAACCAAATTGAATGAGCAAAAACACATCTTTCATTTAAAAGCCCGATTTCATTTAAATAATTCACTGGGCGCTTTCCATATTTTGAAATACAATCTTGAACCTCTTTAAAAGTTTCGGATAAATGCATATGAATCAACATATTGTTTTTCTCTGCAATCTCTTTTACCCATTTTAAAACCTTTAAAGATGCTGTATAAATTGCATGCGGTGCAATTGCAAAATCAATTAAATCTGTTTTACTAGGAATGTCAAACTCTTTAACTCTTTCAAAATTACTATCATCTACAGATATTCCAACCACTGCCCTTACTCCCATTTCCTCAATTGCTTTTACAGTTTCCAAAACACCTTTTAAATAATACATTTCATTTACAAAAGTTGTTCCAGACTTTATCATTTCAATTAATCCTAATTTAGTTCCAAAATAAATATCTTTACTAGTTAGCTTTTCCTCAGCAGGAATAATTTTATTAAAAAGCCATTCATCAAAACAAATGTCATCCGCAAAACCTCTAAAAAGTGTCATTCCTAAATGCGTATGTGCATTAACAAACCCAGGAATAACTGCATACTTTCCTTTGTAATCAATAACCTCAAAATTCAAAGCATTAATACTATCTTCTATTTTCTCAATCTCATTTTCTTTAATTAAAATATCTTTTTTACTCCCCTTTAAAATTACATTCTTAATTAAAATATTCATATCTTAAATAATTTTAAACTATTGCAATAAACTTCTTTAGAAATATCTTCTCCTTTTATCTCATTGATTTTATCCATTACAAACTTAACTCCAAGCGGATTATTTCTTTCTTCATAAAATAATGGCGGGGTTAAATATGGGCAATCTGTTTCAATTAAAATTCTATCTTTAGGTGTATTCTCAATTATTTTGTCTAAATTCATCTTAAATATTATTCCATTAAATCCAATATAAAAACCTAAATCTAAAAACCTTTTTAAATAATTTAAATTCCCCGTAAAGCAATGCAAAACACCTTTTACATTTTTATCTTTTAAAATTTCATATGTATCCTCAAAAGCTTTTCTAGAATGAACAATCAAAGGTAGATCTATTTTTTCTGCAAGTTCAATATGCTTTAGAAAATATTTCTTTTGCTTTTCCTTATTAAAATTTTCATAAAAATAATCTAAACCAGTTTCTCCAATCGCAACCACCTTTTTGCTCTCTAAAAGCTCTTTAAAATCAAACTCTTCTTTTTCCACATTTAAAGGATGAATTCCTAGCGAAGCATAAACTCCATAAGCATATTTTTCCGCAATTAAAACAGCAGTTTTGGAATTATTGAAAGTAGTCCCAACATTTATCATTAAAATTTGATTTAGCAAGCAATTTTCTATTATGGAAAATCTATCTTTCTCAAAATCTTTAAAATTTAAATGCGTATGTGTATCTATAAATTTAGTCATATTTAATTCTCGGAAAAAGCATTTCTCTTGATAAGACATTTATCTTAGTCTTGTCTTCCCCTAAAAACTTTAAAATCTTTTCTGAAGTTTCTGGCAAAAACGGCTCTAGCATAAAAGCAATTTTTCTTAATGCTAAAACCAACTTAGAAAATATTAAAACAAGCTCTCTTTTATCAGTAATTTCCCAAGGCTTTCTCTCCTCTATATACCCATCTAACTCCTTTTGCATTTTCCAAATTAATGCCAAAGCTTCATTAAATTCAAACGCCTCTAAATGCTTATTACATTTTAAAATATAATCTTCGTATTCATTAAAATAAATTATCTCTTCTCCTATTAAATCTTTTTTTACTATTAAAGTTAAAATCCTAGAAACTAAATTCCCAATTCCCGATGATAAATCTGCATTATATTTTTTCTCAAATTTTTCATAAGAAAAGTCTCCATCCCCTGTTGGCTTAAATTCACTTAAAAGGAAATATCTAACTGGGTCTTTTCCATATTTTAAAACTAATTCAAAAGGGTCAATTACATTTCCAATGCTTTTACTCATTTTTTGATTATTAACTGTAATAAAACCATGCGTCATTATTTTAGAAGGAAGTTTCAACCCAGCTGATAAAAGCATCGCAATCCAATATATTGCATGAAATCTAAGAATATCTTTTCCAATAATATGAGTAGTCTCCCCTTTCTCCCAAAACTCATTAAAGTTTTTTTCATTATTAAAATATCCTAAAGCTGTAATATAATTCGAGAGTGCATCAAACCAAACCCACATTTTTTGTGATGAATCTAAGGGAACATCAATCCCCCAACCCCTAGCTCTTTTACTTGTTCTTGAAATACAAAAATCTTGAAGACCTGATTTAATAAAACTTAGCATTTCATTTTTCCTTTGTTTTGGAATAATTTCAACTTCATTATTTTCAATTATCTGAAGTATTTTATCCTCATACTTACTTAGCCTAAAAAAATAGTTTTCTTCTTCAATTTCTTCTAACCGAGTTTTATGTATTGGACAACATCCATCAATTAATTCCTCTTCTTTAAAATATTCTTCGCATCCAACACAATAAAGACCTTTATAATTTTTCTTATAAATATCTTTTTCACAAGCTTTCCATAATTTTTGCGCTCCTAGAAAATGTCTTTTTTCTGTTGTCCTTATAAAATCATTATATGACAAACCCAAAAGTTCTTTCATCTCATAAAACCTTAAAGAATTCTTAGAAGCAATTTCTTCAGGCAAAACACCTTCTTGCTCAGCTGTTCGCACGGTTTTTAAACTATTCTCATCTGTTCCTGTTAAAAAATAAACCTTATTTTTCCTTCTTAAATGCCTTGCATAAACATCAGCATAAATTTTCTCAAGCGCATGCCCTAAATGCGGACTGCCATTAACATAATCAATTGCTGTTGTAATTAATTTATTCATCTTTTTATAATTAAAGTAAACTCACCTTCTTCTCTTATTTTAAGCTCACTAATTTTTCCATAATAAATAGTCTCGAATTTCTTAGTTAACTCTCGCCCAATTACACAATCATAGTCTTCAAACTCGCTTAAGCTTTCTAATGTTTTTTTAATTCTATGCGGAGACTCATATAAAACAACTGGTATTTTTGAATCAAAGACTTCTTTAAAAAATCTTTTTCTCTTTTTCTTTGCTGGAGGAAACCCCATAAAAGTAAATTTATTCATAGGGATGTCAGCTATACTTGCTAAAGTAGTTAGGGCAGATACTCCTGGTATCGGAACAATTTCAACCTCATCCTTAAAGCGTTCTATTAATTTAAATCCTGGGTCGGATATATTAGGTGTACCAGCGTCTGAAACAAAAGCCATCTTATTTTCCTTAAGTAACTTTGAAATAAGAATAAACTTTTCTTCTCTTGCATTCTCATCAAAACGAATTATCTTTTTTGAAATATCTAATCTCCCCAAAAGCTTCCTTGCCATTCTTGTATCTTCTGCTAAAACAATATCAACTTCTTCTAAAACTTGTTTAGCTCTTATTGTAATATCTTCTAAATTTCCAATAGGTGTTCCAACAATATAAAGCATATTATCCTTTTCTTACCTTTTCCTTTTTATCTCTAAAATATCTTTCTGTAAATTCGTATATAATGCCAACAACTGGAATTATAAAAATTGCACCAACAACTCCTCCTAACGTAGCCCCTATTAAAACTGAAATTAAAACTAAAACGGGAGGAATACCAACTATTTTCTTTGTTAAAATAGGAATTAAAACATTTCCTTCAATTTGCTGTATAACTGTGAAAAAAACTAACGCAAGCAATGCTTTTGCCCACGAGTCAAAAACTGCAAAAAACATAATTAGAATCGCAGCAAAAATTGGTCCAATAATAGGTATTATATTAGAAATACCAGCAATCAAACTTAAAGATACCGCATACTTAATATGAGCAACTGATAAAAATATTAATGTACCTATTCCTATAAAAATTGAAGATAAAATTTTAGCATTAAAATATCCCACAACCTGTCTTTGACTTTCAGAGAAAGTAGATAGAACCTTGTCTTCTGCTTCCTCTTTAATCGCAAACATTCTTACAAAATTAATGGGGAACTCTTTTTCAATTGAAAGAAAAATAGCAAGTGTTAAAATAGTCACAAGGGCAAAAAAATGCCCCATAATATTTTTAATAAAAAGAATAGCATTTTCTGCAATTCCCAAAATCTGTTCCTTAAAAAGATTAACAATATTACTAAAATCACTAATAACAAGTCCCTTACTGCTCAAAAAAGTATTGAATTGTTCAAAGTAAATAGGAAAATTAATTGATAAATTTGTAATCTCTTTAATCAAAGGCGGAAAAATACTAATTAAAGTTAAAATAATAATAAGGATAAAAACACCATACACACTTAAAGTTGCTACAATTCTTGAAACTTTTTTTCTCTCAATTAAGTCAATCACTGGATTGAATAAAAAGGAAAGTATAAGTGCTAAAAATATCCATAGGATTATTTTCTTAAATAAAAACAAAGAAATTACAAAAAGAGAGAATACAAAAACCCTAAAAAGAGCTCTCCATGTAATATCAATTTTAACTATTTTATGTCCCATAAAAGTTTCTTAAATTTATCTTTGTTTTCAAACAAGCCAATTATAGCTAAATTTAATTTATCAAAAGTAAAAACACCTTGCGCCACTCGTTGAACATCTTCTATTGTAACTCTGTCAATCTTTTTAAACAATTCATTAGTTTCTTTTATCTCTTCTTCCAAAAGTTCTTGCAAACCATAAAAGTTAGCTTTTGCATTCGAGCTTTCAAGGGATAATACGGTTTTTCCTTTTAAATAATTTTTGGCTTTTTGAAGTTCTTTTTCAGAAACTTTTTCTAAAACAAGTTTTTTATATTCTTTTAATATAGAAGTAATTCCTTGATCTATTTTTTCCGTACGCAAACCACAATATGTAACAAAATTCCCTGTATCTGTATCTGATTCGCTATAAGTTTTAATATAATAAGCAAGCCCCTGCCTTTCTCTAACTTCTAAAAACATACGCGAGGACATACCTCCACCAAGTAAACTCGCTATAGTTTCTAATATAAATCTATCTTTGTGAAATAAATTATAGCCTCTAAATCCTAATGCAATTTGAGTTTGCCCTGTCTCTTTTTTATGGATTAAAACATTAGGTTCTTTTTGTTTTTCAATCACACACTCTTTGTCATAAGCTTTTGACCTTGAGATATTCTTAAAAGCAACCTCTATTTTCTCAATCACTTGTTTTTCATTAATTTTACCTGCAATTGAAACAATTGTATTTGATGCAGTATATTGAAATTTCATATAATCTAAAATCTGTTTTTGTGAAATACTTAATATAGTTTCTTTTGTTCCAATTATATCTCTTCCAGCTGGCTGGTCTCCGTAAAGCAAGCTCTTCCAAACATCAGATATATACATCATTGGATTATCTAAATACATATTTAATTCTTCAATAATCACTCCTCTTTCTTTTTCAATCTCTTTAGAAGGAATTAATGAATTTAAATAAATGTCAGAAACTAAATCAATAGCAACATCTATATATTTATGATGAACCTTAGCATAATATCCAGTATATTCCTCTCCTGTAAAAGCATTTGCAATTCCTCCAATTTCATCAATTGGCTCTATAACTTCTAATGCTGTTTTTCTATTAGCAGTTCCTTTAAAAAGCATATGCTCTAAAAAGTGTGATATTCCAGAATTCTCTAAAGTCTCATACTTTGACCCTGTTTTAACTAAAACAAGCACAGTCACTGTTTCTGTGTCCTGCATAGGAATAGTAATTAATCTTAACCCTGTATTTAAAATTGTTTTTGTATGCATTGAAGTAAATCTTTTATTAAAACTCTTTCTTGTTTCATTGTATCTCTTTCCCTTATAGTAACTGTATTATCTTTTAAAGTCTTGTAATCAATTGTTATAGAAAAAGGAGTTCCTATTTCATCTTGTCTCCTATATCTTTTCCCTATTGTTCCTGTTTCATCATATTCAGCCACAAAACAAGGAGATAATAAATCAAACACTTGTTTTGCTTTTAAAACAATATCTTGATTATTTCTAACTAAAGGCAGTATTGCCACTTTAACTGGAGCCATAATAGGTTTTAACTTTAAAAGTGTCTCCACATTATTCGAATTAAAGTTTCTTCCTTTTGGGAATTCATTATAAGCTTCGCAAATAAGTGCAAGCATCACCCTATCCACTCCGCATGATGGCTCAATAACATAAGGAATATATTTTTCTTTTAATGTCTCATCAAAATATTTTAAATCCTCCCCTGAATATTTTTCGTGTTGTTTTAAATCATAATCGCCCCTACTTGCAACTCCCTCAATTTCAGCAAAACCTAAAGAAGGAAAATTATATTCAATGTCAACGCAGTCAATTGCGTAATGCGCAAGCTCTTGTTTTTCTATTTTTTTCACTCTTAAATTTTCTTTTTTAATTCCTAAAATATCTGTGTACCATCTCATCCTTTCTGAAATCCAATATTCAAACCATTCCTTTTCTTCTCCTGGTCTAACAAAAAACTCCATTTCCATTTGTTCAAATTCCCTTGTTCTAAAAACAAAATTTCCTGGAGTAATCTCATTTCTAAAAGCCTTGCCAATTTGTGCTATACCAAAAGGAATCTTTAATCTTTGAGTATCTAAAACATTTTTGAAATTAATAAAAATTGCCTGTGCAGTTTCTGGGCGAAGATAAGCAACAGATGTACTATCTTCTACTGGTCCAATAAAAGTCTTAAGCATTAAATTAAAATTACGTACATCCATTAAATCACCCCTACATTCTGGGCACTTGAATTCTGTTAAATGATCTGCTCTAAATCTTTTATGACAGCTCTTACATTCTGTTAATGGATCCGTAAAACTTTTTAAATGCCCTGAAGCCTCCCAAACCTTAGGATTTAAAATAATGGAACTATCAACAGAAACTACATCAGGTCTTGTGTTAATCATAAAATTCCACCAAGAATCCCTGATGTTTTTTTTCATTTGAGAACCTAATGGACCATAATCATAAAATCCTTGAAGTCCTCCATATATACTAGATGATTGAAATATAAAACCCTTTCTTTTTGCAAATGATACTATTTTTTCCATGTTTAAATAGTAGCAAAAAAACCTGTTTTATTCAACAATATCTCCACCCACTATTTCTCCTTTTAATTCTTCTGTCTTAAATTCAACTTTCTTTTGAACCCAATCATCATATCCACTAATATGCGCTCTAGGTATTAAAAACACACCTCCTGGGGTAGCAATCTGCGGAGATACTATTATTTGAAAACTAACTCTTTTTTTACTAAATGCAGGAATAGAAGCAATATTCCATACAAGCTCACTTGTGTCTGCATTAAAAACTAATCCCTCATCTTCGTGACGTTCCTCTGTCACAAACACACCATTTTCAGGAATAATTGCCCTCATAACCGAAGAAGAAACATCATTAAATGTACTTGAAGCTTCCCAAACAATAGTCAATTTTGTTGTCTTATTTACTTCAAGCGGATAAGGTCCTGACCTATTGCTTGAATCTATATATTGCCTTGCTATTAGGTCTGTTTCTACTTTTGTTGAAAATTCTTCTTTAGTTTGCCCAATGCTTACAATATTTTTAATCCTTTGATTAGATTGCCCTTGACTTATGTTCTCCTTTAAATCAACCCAAAATTCAATTGTTCCAACTTCATCAACGTCTAAATAGGCTAACTTTGAAAAAGACTTACTTTCAAACAATAAAGAACTATCTCCTTTTGTATGCTTGGCAAGTGGTGCATTTATGGAATTTAAATCAAAAAGTAATCCATCAAGTTTGGATATTAAAATTAAATCTTTTAAAGGTTCTTCTCCAATATTTCTAAAACTAATTTCATAATGCAAACTATCACCACCTTTAGCCGTATAATCATACACATTATTTATTTTCTGAGCCACATAAAGTCCAGGAGAAACCACTTTAAGCCATGATGTTGTTTCCTTTAAAAGCACAAACTCATCATTATTCCATACCCCCAGTCTAACCTTAAAAGCTGAGTCAGAATCACTTTTCTTAATACCTGTAAGCTCAATTTTTCCACTCTCAAATTGATTTAAGTTGCTAATATCCCATTGTTTTTCATCAAGTGCTTTAGGTGTTGCGTATAAAAACTCAAAATCATTTGGATAATCAATAAATATAGTAAGGTCTTCAAAAGAATAAGCCACTTCTGAAGCATAATTAATACTAAAAGAAAAAGCTTTATCCACACTTGTAATTTTTAATGGTAAATTAAAATCTAATCTAATTGGAACTTTTTTAATCGTGCTTAAAAATTCTGTATAAACATCATTTCTCACATTTAAATCTTTAGGCTTAAAACTCAAAGTTGCCTTTGCTATCCTAAGACTACCTTCCTCGCCTAAAAGTCTTGTATTAAATTTAAATGTTCTTTCTTGACCTGGATAGATATTCCCTCCTAATTTCTCTGAATCATACAAAACTATTTTTTCGTTTTCAATTAAAGCTCCTTGCGGATATTCAAAAATAAGTTCTGGGTTTTCTAATCTCACATTTCCATTATTTTTAAACCTCACAATATATTCTATGTTTTCTCCTACTGTTACGTTTTCAGGTCCTAATATTTCAAGCTTTAAAACTTCTTTTGAGTAAGACATACTTTCCCACCAAAAAAAGATTAAAGACACTAGTGCCACTATTAAAAAAATAATAAGGAGAACATTTTTAATTTTCATATAATTTTTCGAATACCAATTAAATACGGTATATTATAAATTTTTAATTCTTTTTTATTTTCAAGGTCATCATCAATATATCCATCTGCCAGAACTTCTTCTAAAATAAAATCTTTTGCTTTTTTACTTAGATTGCCACCCTTACATTTTACTAAAATTCTATCTTTTTTACTATAGCCTAAGTTCTTCCTCATTTGTTGAATATTTCTAATTATTTCTCTTGCTATACCCTCTTCTTTAAGTTTATCTGTTAATTCAAAATTAAGCAAAATTTCTTCATCAATACTCTCATCAATTAAAACCTCTTTAACATTAATTTCATCTTTAATAATATCTATTAATTCTCTACTGATTTCTTTTTTAATCTTAAGAAATGAAAGTGGTTGTCTCACCTTTACCCCTTTCTCCATTCTCTCGCTTAAAGCCATATTAACAATCTCTCTTGCCTCTTTCATTTCATCCATTAATAAAACATCAATCAATTCCTCATCTAACTCTGGAAAATCGCATAGATGTACACTTATTACTTCACCATCATTTTTAAGTTCTTGATATATTTCTTCGGTTATAAACGGAATAAATGGAGCCATTATTTTTGTTATTTCCTTAAGCACAAACTTTAACGTTGTTTCCGCCTCTTCAAGTTCTAAATCAGATTCTGGTTTTTGAAATCTTCTCCTAGATCTTCTAATATACCAATTTGAAAAATCATCCATAAAATCATCAAACAATCTTATTGCTCGTGTAAGCTCGTAATCATCTAAATATTCAATCGTCTCTTTATTAAGCAAAGCAAGCCTAGATAAAATCCATTTATCTAAAATATTTTTAGATTTAACTTCTTTTCCATTTTTCTTATAAATATTATAAAAGACAAAACAGTTTTTAAAACTTAAAATTATTTTTCTCCAAACCTCTTTTACTCTCTCCTCTGAAAAGCGATAATCTTCTCCCATATTAGTTGAAGACAGCAAAAAGTATCTCAAAGCATCTGCTCCATATTTTTCAAATATATCACTTACTTCTGGGTAATTCTTAAGTTTTTTACTTAACTTTCTTCCTGTTTTGTCCAAAACAAGTCCGTTTACAATCACATTTTTAAAAGCAGGCTTATTCCCTGTTAAACCTGTTGCCAAGACATGCAATGTATAAAACCAACCTCTTGTCTGATCTAATCCTTCCGCTATAAAATCCGCAGGAAATGTTTTTTCAAAAATCTCCTTATTCTCAAATGGATAATGACAAGATGCATACGGCATCGCCCCTGATTCAAACCAACAATCAAACACTTCTTCTGTTCTTTTCATTCTTCCTCCGCATTCACATCTTAAATAAACATTATCAATATATGGTTTGTGTAAATCACCTAAATCTCCCTCTGTTTTTAACTCTTCAAGTTCTTTTATGCTTCCCACACACACCATTTTCTCACATTCTTCGCATCTCCATATAGGAATTGGAGCTCCCCAAAATCTATTTCTTGCAAAGTCCCAATCTCTTGCCCCCAAAAGCCATTTTCCGAATCTCCCCTCTTTAATATGTGAAGGCACCCAGTGTATTCCCTTATTATTTTGAATTAACTGCTCTTTAATTTTTGTCACCATTAAATAATAACTTTCTTTTGCGTAATACATAAGCGGTGCATCACACCTCCAGCAAAATGGATAAGTATGTTCTATTAACTCTTCTTTAAATAAAAGATTTCTTTCTTTTAAATTATGAACAATATCTTTATTAGCCTCAAAAACATACCTGCCTTTAAAGTCTTCAACAAAATCTAAAAAATTCCCTGATTCATCAACAGTATGCACAAAAGGAAGATTATACTTTTTCCCAATCTTATAATCATCCTCTCCATACATTGTTGCAATGTGAACTAAGCCTGTTCCATCTTCAGTTCCTACAAAATCACCATGCACAATTTTAAAATCATTTTCTATATAATTAAATACTGGACTATATTCTAAGCCTAAAAGTTTTTCCCCCTTAAATTCTTTTATAATCTCATAATCTCCTTCTAATATTTCTAATCTTTTTTTAGCTAAAATATATTTTTCATTTTCTAATCTAACACACACATAATCTTCATCTTTATTTACTGCCACTGCCACATTTTGAGGAAGCGTCCATGGAGTAGTTGTCCAAACTAAAACAAACTCCTCCCTATTTTTCAATTTCAATTTAACATAAATGGATTTATTCTTAACCTCCTTATAACCTAGATTTACTTCAAAATTAGACAATGTTGTACTACACCTTGGACAATAAGGAGAAACCCTATAATCTCTCTTAACTAAATCTTTATCCCAAAGCTGTTTTAAAACCCACCATACAGATTCAGTGTATTCTTTATCCATTGTAGAATATGCATTGGAATAATCAGCCCATCTCCCCACTCTTTCCAGTGTTTTTTCAAAATCTTCTACGCAAGTAAAAACAGAATTTCTACAATGCTCATTAAATTTATCAACTCCAAGTTCTTCTATTTCTTTTTTATTCTTAATATTAAGCTCTTTTTCAATTAGATTTTCAATTGGGAGACCATGACAATCCCATCCAACTCGTCTTGGAACCTGAAACCCTTTCATTGTCTTATATCTTAAAACAGTGTCTTTAATCGTAGTTGTTAAAATATGCCCATAATGAGGTTTTCCCGTTGCAAAAGGAGGTCCATCATAAAAACTAAAATAGGGTCTATCTTTTTTAATAGACTTTTCAAATATATTATTTTCTTTCCAAAATTTAAGTATTTTTTCTTCGTAATTCATGAAATTCTCCTACTTTTATGTTTTTCTTTTCTTTTAAAATTTCATCTAAGCCCCATTTATTATAAAATGCTTTTAAAAGAAGAATTGGGTCACCATGACTCACAATTAAAATATTTTTATTCTTATATTCCCCCTCAATATCTTTAATTACACTAACCACTCTTTTTTGAAGTTCACTCCAGCTTTCTCCTTTTTCTGGCGCATCATACATTAGATCCCTCTTACTATAATACTCATAAACTCTTTGCTTAGGTCCTCCCGCAAACACGCCCCAATTCATATCTCTTAATCTTTTATCAAAACAAATAGTCGTTATTCCTAATATATTAGCAACAATTTCTGCTGTTTGTTTTGTCCTTAAGATAGGAGAAGAAAAAATTAAATCAATGTTAAAATCTTTTAACTTTTCTCCTGCTAAAATAGCCTGTTTTATACCAACCTCATCTAATCTGCAAGGAATATCATCGTCTGGCCACCCATAACAAATATCTTTTAATTCTGTTTGATGAATATTCCTTCCATGCCTTAATAAATAATAACTATTTTCCATTATTGTACTATAATAAACGCCCCTGGTCAATTTTACATTCTTTCTGGCGCCTTAATTCCCATTATGTTTAAAATATTGCTTAATGCAAATTTAGTAGCCACTGTTAACTCAATTCTAGCTTTCCTTAATTTTTTATCTTTATCTAATATACGAGAATCACTATAAAACTTATGAAAAGCTGAAGCTAAATCTATTGCATATTGAGGAAGTCTATGCACGCCATAATCTTTAATCGTGTCTTCTATTATTTCTTCAAACTTTGCTATTTCTTTAATTAAATCAATCTCTGCTTCCTTGTCTAAATATTTAATATGTTTTGCCTTTCTAATTTTAGTGGCATCTACATTCGCATTTCTTAAAACACTACAAATTCTTGCATGTGCATATTTAACATAATAAACTGGATTATTATCTGATTCAGTTAAAGCCAAATCTAAATTAAAATTTAAATGTGTATTAAAAGACTTTTGCAAGAAAAAGAATCTCACAACATCCACAGGCACATCATTTAAAAGATCATCCATAGAAACATATGTCCCCTCTCTTTTAGACATTTTAACTTGTTCGCCCTCTTTAAAAAGTGTTACAAACTGCAAAAGCACAGTATCTAATTTTCCTCCAAAAGAAAGTGCTTCCACTCCTGCCTCTAATCCTTTCACATCTCCCTGATGGTCTGCACCCCAAACATTTATAACTTTATCAAATTTCTTATCCTTAAACTTATACTCATGATAAGCAATATCTCCTGCAAGATAAGTTTTGTCTTTATCGCTTTTAACTAAAACCCTGTCTCTAATATCTCCAAATTGTTTTGCCTTAAAAAACAATGCCCCCTCACTTTCATAAACTAAATCCTTTTTTCTTAAATACTCTATAACCTTATCCACTCTTTTATTCTCATAAAGCCATGCTTCAGAAAACCATTCATCATAATGAATATTTAATTTCAAAACTGTTGCCTTTATCATTTCTTCTAAAATAATATGAGATGCCCATTTTCCAACCTCGTAAGGATCCTTTTTCTCTCCCACTCTATTATGTAAAAAATCAATATACTCCCCGCTATACCTTGCTTTATCATCCTTTAAAACTGAATGCCCTAAAGCAATTATCTGTTTTCCATAATCATTAATATAATAAGCTTTCTCTACCCTATACCCTGCTTTTTTAAACACATTCGCAAGCGTGTCTCCAAATGGTCCTCCTCTTGCATTTCCAATTGTTAAAGGACCTGTTGGATTAGCTGATATAAATTCAACTTGCACCTTTTCCCCTTTTCCCATCTTCAT
>JAAZMU010000069.1 GCA_012798645.1 Patescibacteria group bacterium
CAAAAAAATAGATAGTGCTGGCGCAGAAATAATTGATACTAAAAATAAAAGAAGACTAGTAAGAGCAATTGAAGTTGCCTTTAAAAGACCATTTTTTAGAGAAACAAAAAACGCACCAGAATATGATATTTTAAAATTAGGCATTAAAGTTGAAAAACAAGAACTTGAAAAAAGAATAAACAAAAGGGTAGATCAGATGATTAAAATGGGGCTTGAAAAAGAAGTTAATAAGCTTTCTTCAAGATCTAAAATTCTCGAAACTATTGGATATAGAGAATGGAAAGAATATAAAGGAAATGAGGAAATAAAGGAAAGAATAAAAATTAACACATTTAAATTTGCAAAAAGGCAAATTACATGGTTTAAAAAAGATAAAAGTATTAATTGGATTAAGTCCTATTCTGAAGCTAAAAAATTTATCAAAAAGAACAAATTTGACTAAAAAAATCTAAAACATCACATTTCTCACCTTCTTTAGAAACACAATATTTTTTGTCTTCTACTTCAAACCCTTCTTCTTCACAATAGCGAATAGCATTATTTAATATTGCTATTTCAGCAAGAGCCTCTATCTTTAAAAAAGCATCAGCACTTAAGTCAACTTGGTCTGTATCTTTTTCTGACTTTTTTCCACTAAGTATATCACGGGCAAACTGTTCTAGTGAAGCCATATCTTCTTCTGTAAACAATGAAATTGTTTCTAAAATATCATCCATGGTTAACCCCATCTCCTCTACATCTCTATTTACCTTATTAAGCAATTCTTCATTTTGGTCATCACTACCTAAAACCTTGTCTACAATTTTTTTGAAATTCCCTGACGCCTCATTTTGAATTCTTGAAATACTATCATCAGTTATGCTTTGAAACTGATCTTTTATTTTATTTATAAAGTTTTCTTCGCTAGTCATTTTTAAAGATATTTCCGTGTATTTATCAAATACAGTATCTTTGATTTTATCAAGCGTATCTTTTGTCGTATCTTGCATAGAATATTTTAAATTTTCTAACCTACTTTCATGCCCTATCATTTTTGATGCAAGCACATCTAATAATTTATCTTTTATCTCTCCTGGTAATTCATTAACTTTTCCTTGAACTTGTTTAACTGAATCTTCGTATTTTTTAAGGTACTTATCATAATTAGAATTGTTAGGATTATCTTTTACCATCTGCTCTATTTCTTGTAATTTTTCCTCAGCAACATTAAGTCTTAGCTTTATTTTTTTAGCAGTATCAAATGTAAAAAAGTCTTGTATTTTTCTTCCCAAATCCTTAAAAACATATAATGGATTATTGGGTAATATCTTTATTTCTCCTCCTGCACTTGCAAAATTAAAAGAAAAGAAAACTAAAGTAAGAATTGATATAATCGTAAGTTTTTTTAGCATAGTTTTTTTATAAAATTATTAATTGATAATTCTTCCAAATTTTGTTGACCTCGTTTTCTCATACTTATTGTATTATTTTTAATTTCCTTGTCACCTACAGTGATGATATAGGGTATTTTTCCCATTACTGCTTCTCTTATTTTCTTAGGAACAGTTTCTGCTTCATCTTTAACTTCCACTCTAAAACCTTTTAGTTCTTCTTTTATTTTATAAGCATAGTCTCTATGTTTTTCTGAAACTGGTATAATTGAAATTTGAACAGGGGAAAGCCAAAAAGGGAAATTACCAGCATAATGTTCAATTAAAAGGCCAATAAACCTTTCAAAAGAACCAAAAAGCGCTCTGTGAATCATAAATGGTTCTTCTTTTTCTCCCTTCTCATTTATAAATACCATATTAAACCTTTTTGGTAAATTAAAATCAAATTGAAGTGTTGAACACTGCCATTCTCTTTGAAGGGCATCTTTAATTTTAAAATCTAACTTCGGTCCATAAAATGCTGCCTCACCTACTTCTTCTTTAAAATTAAGTTTTGTTTCTTTGGCAACTTTTCTTAAAACAGATTCAGCTAAATCCCAGCCTTGATCATCTCCTACATATTTTTCCTTATTTAAAGAGTCTCTTAAAGATAAATAAACATTAACTGAATTAATATCAAAGCCAAAAGACTTATAAATGTATAGAATAAAATCAATCACTTTTTTAAGTTCATCTTCAACCTGGTCTTTCCTACAAAAAATATGTGCATCATCTTGAGTAAATCCTCTCACTCTTGTTAATCCTGATAATTCTCCTTTTTTTTCAAACCTATAAACTGTTCCGTTTTCTGCCCATCTAATTGGAAAATCCCTATAGGAATGTTGCATACTATTATAAATTGCAATATGAAAAGGGCAATTCATTGGTTTTAATAAAAACTGCTCTGATTCTTTTACTTCCTTTTTTTCAAAAGCTTCTTCTAAAGACTGAGAAGCCTCAAGAGGAGGATACATACTCTCTGAATAAAAACCAAAATGTCCTGACCTTTCCCATAGTTTTCTATTTCCAATATGTGGTGTTCTAATTAATTCATATCCATTTTCTAAATGTTTTTTAATCCAAAAATCTTCAATGATTTTATAAAGCAAAGCCCCCTTAGGATGCCACAAGATTAAGCCTGCACCCACCTCTTCCTCTATATGAAATAGATTTAATTTCTTTCCAAGTATTCTATGGTCTCTTTTTTTTGCTTCTTCTTTAAATTTTAAATATTGGTCAAGTTCTTCTTTGTTTGAAAATGCAACACCATATATCCTTGTTAACATTTTGTTTTTCTCATCTCCCTTAAAATAGGCACCTGCTATTTTCTCTAATTTAAAAGAATTGGGGTCAATTTCATTGGTTGATTTAATATGTGGCCCTGCACATAAATCAATAAAGTTTCCTAACTTATAAATTGACACAGAGTCGTCTAAGTCTTTTAAAAGCTCTAATTTATAAGGCTCATTTTTAAAAAGTTCTCTTGCTCGTTCTTTAGATACTTCTTTTTTTTCAAAAGGAATATTTTGGCGAATAAAATGCTTCATTCTTTTTTCTATGTCTTTTAAATCTTTCTCCTCAATTTCTAAATTATCAAAATCATAATAAAAACCATTTTCAATTGCAGGTCCAATTCCTAATTTTATATTTTCATTTTTTTCCTTAATCGCTTTTGCTAAGATATGCGCTAAAGAATGTCTTATTTTTTCCATAATTTTAATTTTTAATTATTTCTTCTGCCTCATTTGCAATTATTTTTGGTACTCCATCTTTATTATCTAATCGTCCCGTCACAAAAAGTATTTTATTCTCTTCAAACATTTCTGGTGCCTTAGAAAACAAAGTAGGGAATATAATGACTTCAACTTTTTCTGTTAAATCCTGCACCTCAATAAACATCATAGGGTCTCCTTTTTTTGTTATTACTTTTTTTGCTCCAGTTATAACACCGCCAATACAAACCACTTCTCCTTGAGATAATAATCTTTCATAAGGATTTCTTTTTGCATTTTCATTAGTTAAATCCTTTATAATTTTAATTATTCTAACTGTTCTTTGCTCTAAAAAGTTTCTGTATTTTTCCAAAGGATGTCCAGAAATATAAAGACCTAAAAGTTCTTTTTCCCATTCAAGTTTTTCATCTTGTGTAGCAGACAAAGAATCTTCTAATTCAATTTGTGTAGACTCATTAGAAAACAAGGCGAATTGTTGACTTAATTTTTCTTTCTCCTTTTCTTTCGACCAATTTAAAATCTTCTCTAAATTTAATAGTAGTTTTTTTCTTTCTTCAAGATTATCAAAAGCACCTGCTTTTATTAAACTTTCCATTGTTTTTTTATTGATCACTTTGGGGTCTACTCTTTCTAAAAAATCAGAAATAGATTTAAAAGAATTATTTTGCTTTCTTTCTTCAATTATTTTTTCAACTACATTATAACCTACGTTTTTAATAGCAGATAATCCAAACCTAATTTTATTCTCATTTGGAACCACGCTGAAATTTGAAAAACTTTCATTTATATCAGGGGGCAAAACTTCAATTTCTTTTTTTAAGCATTCGTCAATTAAAATAGAAACTTTGTCTAAGTCACTTTGCTCAGATGTTAATAGAGCCGACATATATTCTATAGGATAGTGTGCTTTTAAATAAGCATTTTCATATGCAATCATTGCGTAGCATGTAGCATGACTTTTGTTAAAAGAATAGCTAGCAAAGGGTTCAATCCAATTCCATATTTTTTGTCCAATTTCTATATCTATATTATTTTTAACAATCCCATTTAAAAACTTTTCTTTTTGTTCCATTAAAAGACTTTCTATTTTCTTACCCATTGCTTTCCTTAAAATGTCTGCTTCACCTAAAGTAAACCCTGCTAAATCCTGTGCTATTCTCATAACTTGCTCTTGATAAACTGGTAATCCATATGTAGTTTCTAAAATTGGTTTTAATTTATTATGTAGATATGTTGTTTTTGTGATTCCATGCTTTGCATTAATATATTGAGGGATATGAGCCATTGGTCCAGGTCTATAAAGCGCTACCATTGCAATAATATCTTCTATTTGAGTAGGTTTTAATCTTTTTAAATATCTTCTCATTCCAGGAGATTCTAACTGAAATACTCCTATACAATCCGCTCTTTGAAATAAATCAAAAGTTTTCTCATCGTCTAAAGGAATCTTATCAATATCTAATTTTTCCCCTCGTACCGCATAAATTCTTTTAAGTGTATCCTCGATAATTGTTAAATTCTTAATTCCTAAAAAATCCATTTTTAAAAGACCCACATCTTCAATAAAATTTCCTGAATATTGAGTAACTACTGCATTTTCATCTTGTGATGGATGTTGCAAGGGTACAATGTTATCCAACGTATCTTTTGCAATCACAACTCCGCAAGCATGGACAGACGCATGCCTTGCACATCCTTCTATTTTCAAAGCTAAATCAATTAACTTTTTAGCTTGCGGGTCATTATTATATAATTTTTCAAATTCTGAAACTTCAGACATTGTGTAAGACAAGCTCTTGCCCTGAGGAATCATTTTAGCTATTTCATCACAGTAAGCATAAGGATAAGCTAAAGCTCTTCCAACATCCCTTATCACTGCTCTTGAAGCCATTGTTCCAAATGTAATAATTTGCGCAACTTTTTCTCTTCCATATTTGTTTGCCACATAATCAATTACCTCGTCCCTTCTTTTATCTGCAAAGTCTAAATCAATATCAGGTGGGGAAATTCTTTCTGGGTTTAAAAATCTTTGAAATAAAAGATTATACTTTAAAGGATCCACATTTGTAATATTAGATAAATAAGCAACAATAGAACCTCCTGCAGACCCTCTTCCAGGACCAACAACAATTCTATTCTCCTTAGCCCAATTAACAAAATCTTGTACAATTAGGAAATAGGAGGCAAAGCCAGAACTCTCTATAACTTCAAGTTCATATTCAAGCCGCTCCATTATTTCTTTTGTCTTTTCCTCACTTAAATTCTCTCCATATCTCCTAGAAATTCCTTTTAAACAAAGCTCTCTTAAATATCCAATTTCAGTTTTATTATCTGGTACTTCATAATAAGGAAGTTTTGTTTCTCCTAAATCAAGTTCCAAGTTACAAGCTTCTTTAATTTTTTCAGTATTTAAAATAGCTTCTGGAATATCTTCAAACAACTCACACATTTCTTCTTTGCTTTTAAATGAAAAATCACTTTCAAGCATTGAAGGTCTGTCTTTGTTTTCAATAGTAAGTCCCATATTAATAAGCATTAATATATCTTGCGCTTCTGCATCTTCCTTTTTTAAATAATGTACATCATTTGTAGCAACAACAGGAATATCTAATTCTTTTGATATTTTAATAAGTTCTTGATTTACTATTTCTTGCTCCTTATATTCAGGATGTCTTTGAAGCTCCAAATAAAAATTATCTTTGCCAAATATGTTTTCGTACTCTTTTGCCTTTTCTCGTGCTTTTTTTAAATCACCTTGTAAAATTAATTTAGGTATTTTCCCTTGAAGACATCCAGACAAAGCAATTATGCCTTCGCTATATTTTGAAAGAAGGTCAACATCCACTCTTGGCTTATAGTAAAAGCCATTTAAATTCGCCTCAGTTACTATTTTCACTAAATTATTATAGCCCTGCCTATTTTTTGCAAGCAAAATTAAATGATATCTACTTTTTTCTCTGTGCGGGTCCTTACTTTTCATATCCTCAATTGCTTCGTATACTTCGCACCCTATAATCGGCTTTATTCCTTGAGCTTTCGCTTTCTTATAAAACTCTATTGCGCCATACAAAACACCATGGTCAGTCATTGCAACTGCATCCATATTAAGCTCTTTTGCATATGAAATTAGATCATCTATTTTTGGAAGCCCATCTAAAAGCGAATAATGGCTATGAACATGTAAATGTGTAAATTGTTTCATAATCTGAATTAATTCTATATTAAATTACTATAACTTTCAAGGACAACTATTTACAAATTATCTTTCTTAGTATATAGCTAAAATAGTAAGAGGGGTAAAAATGAATGCAGAAAAAGGACTTGCAATACTGATCCTTGTATTGATTGTAATGGTCATTGCAATGGTCGAAATGGGCACAGTATGTGAATGGGAAATTATCCAAACAAAGGAATTCAAGCTGTTTCCTGTTACATACAATAGCCAGGGGGAACCTATCTATTACGGAAAAGAAAACAACGGACGTGGTGACAGTTTCTTTGTCTATGTAAAGAATAATGAAATAGAAAAACTTTCATTTTCAGCCTATAGGGCAAGTGTAATCGAAAATTCAACCGAACCAATTTTAAAAATACATTTTCTTATTCCAACTTCTGAAAACAAACTCCACAATCTTTTTCTCACTTCACAACCTACAGAAATGTGGGAGATACATATTCCTTAAAGTCGCCTAAAAACGACTCTTTTTTTATAACAAATTTAATGCTACTATTTTATCAATGAACCTAAATGAAGAAACCAGGATAAAAAAACAAGGTTTTAAATATGTAATTGGGTTAGACGAAGCTGGAAGAGGTGCTCTTGCAGGACCTGTGGTTGCAAGTGCCATATACTACAAAGGGAAAAATCCAATTCAAGGGGTAAAAGATTCAAAAAAAATAAGCCCAAGCAAAAGAAAAAACTTAGCCTTAAAATTAACAAACCACCCTTGTGTTTTATGGGGTATTGGGATTGTCCCATCTAAGACCATAGATAAAATAAATATATTAGAAGCAAGCAAAATTGCAATGCAAAAAGCTCTTTTTGATTTAGAGAAAAAATACAAAATCAAAGCTGATTACTTAATACTTGATGGGAAAATGAAGCTAGATATTCCGATTAACCAAATATCTATTATTAAGGGTGATGATTTAATATTTTCTTGCTCAGCAGCTTCAATAATTGCTAAAGTAACCCGAGATTTTTTAATGGAAAAAGCAAGTTTCAAATACCCTGAGTACTCATTTGAAAGGCATAAAGGTTATGGCACAAAACTTCATTTAAGTATGCTTAAAAAATACGGAGCTTGTCCTATCCATAGAAAAAGTTTTAAGCCAATAAAGAAAATTGACAACAAAGTTTAAAAAAGATATTATTGTATCTAGCCCTTAAAGGGGGGAACTATAGTGAGAAAAAGAGAAGATCTTTTAAAAATATTTCTAGAACGTACAAGAAGAAAAACAATCTTTATGGCACGAAAGCCTAAAGAATACGACAAGCCACACAAGTATGCTGTTTAAAACAAACAGCTTTTTTTATCCACATTTGACATTTTCTATTTTACCAAATATCCTATAACTAGTCCTTAAAGGACAATGGAGGAAAAAGAATGGAAAAAATGAAGGAACTTCTTCCTTCTAAAATTATTATAGAAAGAAGAGTAAGCGAACTTGAAACACAAATTGAAAGAGAACTCAGGTTTGAAGAATTCTTTAATTCTTTGCCAGAAATATTTTAATTTTACTTTTTTTTGAAAATATGCTATAAATATCATAGGTCAAGAGCCTATGTTTTTATTTCTTTACAAAGACAAATAAAAATGTATAATAAACAAACATTAAGAAAAAGATATGGCAGTACCCAAAAAACGAACACCATCATCAAGAAGAAATAGGCGCAGAGCTAATATTTCCATCAAAGAACCGCAACTTGTAAAATGCAAGAAGTGCGGTAAGTTAATTTTACCTCATATTGTATGTCCTGAATGTGGTTTCTATAAGGAAAGAGAATATATCAATGTGATGGCAAAAGTAGAAAAGAAACAAGAAAAAGAATTATCAGCAGAAGAGCTTTCAAAAAAATAACATGGCAACAAGGCATATTTCTAGATCCATTGTTATGCAGAGCCTTTACGAATGGGACTTTGGACAAATGAAACAAGACTTAATGTCTATTACGCAAAAAAATACAGAGCAATTTGGTGCAGGATTAGAAGAAACAGCTTTTATCTTTGAATTAGCAAAAGGAATCCTTGAAAACAAGGAAACAATAGATAGTGTAATTGAGAAAACCGCCCCAGATTGGCCCCTCCTTCAAATTAATTTATTAGACAGGAATATTTTAAGAATTGGAATCTACGAACTTCTTTATTCTGACAAAGAAGCAGTTCCTCCCAAAGTGGCAATCAACGAATCAATAGAGCTTGCAAAAAACTACGGGGGAGAGAATTCAAGAAGATTTATTAACGGAGTATTAGGGACAGTGTTCAATGTTCTCCAGGAAAAAAATGGGTCGTAATTATGAGCAAAAACTTTCAAGAATTAGAACAAAAACTGAATATATTTTTTGAGGATAAAGATTTACTTGTGCAAGCATTTTGCCATAGATCTTTTTTAAATGAAAATCCAAACTTCTGCTTAAACCACAATGAAAGATTAGAATTCCTAGGAGACGCTGTCTTAGAGCTTGTAACAACAGAATATTTATACAAAAAATTCGAAAGAAAAACCGAAGGAGAAATGACAGGAATAAGGGCAGCCCTGGTTAACTCAAAAGCAATAGCTGAAGCTTCTAAAAATCTTGGATTCAATGACTTCCTACTCTTATCACAAGGCGAAGAAAAGGAAAAAGGAAAAGCAAGAATAGCAATACTAGCAGATACTTTTGAAGCATTCATTGGAGCTTTATACTTAGATAAACATTATAGCGAATGCAAACATTTTATAATAAAGCATTTAATAGATAAGAAATTAAGAGAAATATTAGAAAAGGGATTAGACAAAGACCCAAAATCTCTATTCCAAGAAAAAGCACAGGAAAAA
>JAAZMU010000070.1 GCA_012798645.1 Patescibacteria group bacterium
CAATGGCAGACACTTTTGATGTTGCCTCTATTTCTCCTTTTTTGACTTCTCCTGATTGTGTTCTTGCTTGATATTTAAACTTCATATTAATTTAACAAGTTCGCTCGGGTTAGTTGAATAATTCATAGCTGTTTCAATATGTACAACACCTGTTCTTACAAGTTCTGCTAGAGATCTATTAAGTGAAACCATATCTTGATCATATGATGTTTCTATAACAGTTGGTATTTCAAAGACTTTGCTTTGCCTGATTAAATTAGCTACTGCATCATTATTAAATAGTATTTCACAAGCAGGAACAACTCCTCCGTTTACTCTTGGTACTAATCTTTGTGATATAATTCCAGCAAGGGATTTTGACAATTGTGATTTTACTTGATTTTGCTGATCACCTGGAAACGAATCTAGTATTCTGTAAAGGGTTTGCGCTGCTGAGTTTGTGTGGAGAGTGGCAAAAACTAAATGCCCTGTTTCAGCTGCGGTTATGGCGGTTTCAATGGTTTCTTTGTCTCTCATTTCCCCTACCATAATTACATCAGGGTCTTCTCTTAGGGTTGCTCTTAAGGCGCCACTAAAAGACATTGTGTCTTTATAAAGCTCTCGTTGGGAAACTATACATTTATTTTGCTCGAATAAATATTCTACTGGGTCTTCAATTGTAATGATGTGCTTGGCATAAGTATTATTAATTTGATTGATAATAGCGGCTAGGGTTGTACTTTTACCATGGGAGGCAGGTCCAGTTACTAAAACAAATCCTTGGGAGAGATTACAAAACTTTAAAAGAGTTTCTGGAAGGTTTAATTCGTTGATGGTTCTAATTTTACTTGGAATTAGTCTAAATACAACGCTAACATAGCCTTTTTGCATAAAAACATTCACTCTAAATCTGGCTTCCTCATCAAAGTTGTAAGAAAAATCAATTTGCTTGTCTTTAAAAAACTTTTCTCTTTGTTCTAATGACATTAAAGCAAAAGCTAACTCTCTTGTATCATTTTCTGTAAAAATACTTTCTTTTTCAAGAGCAATGAGCTTTCTACTTACTCTGATTACAGGGGGCTTTCCAACAGAAATATGAAAATCAGAAGCTTTTTTTTCAAGAGCAACTTCTAAAAGTTCTTTTAAATATAGTTTATAGTCTAGTGTCATGCTTGTTCTTCAGTAACTCTTAATACTTCTTCAATTGAAACTCTGCCCTCAAGAGCCTTTATAATGGCATCTTGTCTCATTGTGATCATACCTTGATTTATTGCTTCCGTCAAAAAGGCTGCTTCAGTTGGGTTTTCAATAATTATTTTTTCAAGGTCTTTAGTCATCCTTAATATTTCGAATATGCCAATTCTTCCTTTTTCTCCTTTGTTATTGCATTTTGGACATCCTTTAGACTTGTATGTATATATTTTGCTTGGAAGTTTTAATTTATCTCTTACGTTTTTCTTAATAGTGCTTAATTCTGATGTGATTAACTTTTCTATTTTAGGTAATGGTTTAACTTTCTCAACGCAAAAAGGGCATAATCTTCTTGCAAGTCTTTGTCCAATTGAAATATTTAAGGAGGTTGGGATTAAAAAAGGTCTAATCTTTAAATCAATTAACCTAGCTAATGTTCCAATAGCATTGTTTGTGTGAACAGTGGAAAGTACAATATGACCAGTTAAGGCAGCGTGAGTGGCTAAATTAGCAGATTCTTCATCTCTAATCTCTCCCACCATGATAATATCTGGGTCTTGCCTAACTACAGTTCTTAAACCTTTTGTGAATGTATAGCCTATTTCAGGTCTTATTTGCGATTGATTTATGCCAGGAACAAAGTACTCAATAGGGTCTTCTAGTGTAATTATATTCACGCCTGGCTTGTTGATTTCTTGTAAAATAGCGTAGAGCGTGGTGGTTTTACCAGAGCCAGTAGGTCCAGTTGATAATATCATTCCATATGGTTTTCTAATTTGTTTTCTTAGAATCTCTAAATTATTCTCTGATAAACCAATTTCTTTATAGGTTTTAAGCCCCTCGCTTGGGTCTAAAATCCTAATAGCAATTTTTTCTCCTAATTTAGTAGGGAAAGTTGAAACCCTAAAATCAATTTGCTTGCCACCAATTTTAGTAGAAAACCTTCCATCTTGAGGCATTCTTGCCTCATCAATTCTTAGTCTTGATAAGATTTTAATCCTTGCCACAATTGCGCCGTGTATGCCTAGAGGGATTTTTAAAGTATCATAAAGTATTCCGTCAACTCTTACCCTTACCCTTACTTCGTTTTCTACTGGTTCAATATGTACATCAGATGCTTTTTCTTCAATGCCATGTCTTAAGATAGCAGACACCATTTTAATAACTGGAGCTTGATCTTCAAGTATTGCAGAAACATCAGTACTTTCGTCGTCATCTAAGACAATCATTTCTGATTTTTCGTCTTCTCTAAGTTCGCTTAGGGCTTCTCCAACTACTTCTGCAATATCTCTATACTTTCTTAGAACTTCTTGAAAATCATTTTCTGAGATTAGGTAAATTTTTGTTTTGAAATTGCTTTGCCTGGCAAGAAAAAGTATTACTTCTTTGGCTTTAATATCTTCTGGATTTACCATTCCTACTTCAAAAGTGTCCTCTACTAATCTTAGAGGTGCTATTTTATAATACTTGGCTGATTCTTCAGGGATTAGTGCTAAAACATCGTTTGAGATTTGAGCAAAACCTGCGTTTTCAAAGACAGGAACATTTAAAAGTTTACCCTTTATTTCTGAAAGTTTATCCTCAGTAACTAATTCATTTTCAAGAATAATTTTTTCTTCGCTTTTATTTGAAGATTGAAGCTCTGCTAAATATTTACTGTGCTCTTCCTTGGTGATTAATTTTTCTTTTAGTAATTCATCAAGTAGCATATTACCATTCTTTATAATAATTTATAGTTTCTTTGATTATTTCTTCTTCTTGTTCGTGCTCTTCGCTTTCTTCACCTTGTAAAAACATTGCTTGTTCATTGATTTTCTGCAAGAAAAGACTTTTTTGAAGCGAGGTGTAGCGAGAAGAGCGTTGGATTATAATTCGTACTTCTTCTAATTCTTGTTCTGTTTTTATTTTTTGTATTGCTCTTACAATGGCTGATTCTATTTCCCTTTCTGAAATTTGCATAAAAGGGTTTGTTCTTCCGTATTCTATTTTTTCTATTTCTATTTTTGTATCAGAAGCTTCAAAGAATCCTGGGAGCATTGGTATTCCTTTTAAACCTTCAAGATTTTTAAAGTTTTCAGCGGAAAGAAACTCAAAGTCTATGGTAATTGTTTCAGGCTTTTCAACTATTACTGCTTGTTCTTTTTTGAGGTTAAAAGAGGCGCCGTTTTTAATAAACATAACAACAATTACAAGCAAAACTAAGATGGTTGCTCCCATAATGATTTTACTTAAGTCAACATTTATTTTTCTTTTTTCATTAAATTCAATTGCCATAATTTATTTTGCTGGTATACTTGCTTTTATTTTAAAATTTAATTGAGGAACTCCTTCGTCCGAAGCTTTGCTTATATCAATATCACTTATTTTAATTACTAAAGCTTGTCTGTCTAAAAGCTCAAGGAAACTTCTAAAAAAGTCATAGGATCCTGTTACATCAAATGAGATACCTATTTCTCTTGTTCTATCTTCTCCAGATTGTTCTCCTTTTTTGAATTCGTATGTATCAGATACTCCCTCAATACTTACGCTGTTTAAATAAAGACCACTTCTAGTGACTAAACCTTCTAAATATGTTTGCATATTATATTTAAAAAAGGGACCTTCCATAAAATTGGCACTTATTTTCTGTTCAGCAATATTCCAGCCAATGTTTTCTAGCTCTTCATAGGATTTTCTAATTTCTTCGTAATAAGTCTGCATAGTTTCTACTTTTTGCTCTAGGGCAGATATTTCATATTCTTGGGCAAACATTTTCTCATATTGAGGCAAGAGCATAAAGTAGGCTAGTGCTATACAGACTACTATTAAGAAAACTGAAACTACTGCATATGGAAAATTAGTATTGCTCATAAGATTCGTTATTAGTATTAACCCTATTAAAAAGTCCTGAGTTTATCTTAACCTTTATATCAAATGTTACGCCTTGGTCTCCTACCACTATATTAGATAAAGTATAACTTAAAATGTCATCTTTTGCATCTAAAAGAATCATTTCTTGCATAAGGCTTTGCAAACTATCTGTTTCTCCCTTAAGGCTTATTTGTGCTTCTTTAACATTAATGGTGGCTGAGGAAAATGCTACTCTTGGATAGAGCCAGGTTTGGAAGTTTTCAAAATATACATTAAAGATTGGCTTTTGAGAGTATAGTTCTTTGAATTGATTTAGTTTTTTTTGAGCCTTAAGAAGATATTCTTTTTGCATTATCTGTTCATCTGTGCCTTGTTTATTAGCCTCAAGATTAAGATTATTTATGATGGTATTATTCTGGGGGATTCTGGTTACTTTGTTATAGGTGAAAATAGTGAGTATAGTAACTACTAAAAGAACAGCAAAAACAGCTAATAGCTTTTTCCACATTGGTATTTTCTCTTCTTGTGAATATAGGTCTAATGCCATATTTAATCTTTAAATCGTTTTAATGCTTCGCCTAAGGCAATGCTAAATGTAGAGCTTATTTCAGGAATAATCGGCTCTAGCTCTGGCTTATAAGAAATGTCTTCAAAAGCGTTTCCGCTTTCAACTTTTAATCTTTCAAAATTATTTTTAAAAAAGTCTAAAAGCCCAGGCATATTTATTGCACCGCCAATGATAATAATTTTGTCCATTTTGGCTTCTTTGCTTTCAAAACTACCAATAACTTGCTTTATTTTATCAACAATCATTTTTAAACTTGGGGTAATGGCTTTTATAATTTTTTTGTTTTCTTCTTTTAATCCAATATTAGTTTTGATTTTCTCAGCTTCGATTAAGTCAATATCTAAAGATTCAATAAGGCTGTATGTGTAATCCTTTCCTGCTATATCAAACGAGACACTCGTTAAAAGAAAACCTTGGCTTACAATGCTTATTGTTGTACTCTGACACCCTATTTCAACCATGCAAATGTTTTCCTTTGAAGTTGGAACAACAGCTCTTTTAAGACCCATTACTTCAGCTTCAAGTGAAAGCAAGGTTAAACCGCTTTGCTTTGCTATTTTCTTATACTCTAAAACTAAAGTCTTAGAGATTGCCATAACAAGGACTCTGTTGTTACCTTCTGCTAAGTTTTTGGTATCACCTACAAGCTCCCAATCTAAGACTACTTCATTAAATGGGATTGGAATATGTTTTCGTGCTTCAAAATGGACTGCATCGGCTAGCTCTGATTTTGTCATTTTAGGGAGGGTAAGGCTGGTGAAAAATGTTGAAAAGTCGGGAAGAGAAAAGATTACTTCTTTTGTTTCAATATCAGCCTCTTCTAAGATGGCTTTAATTGCTGTTGAAACATTTTCAACAGAGGGTAGAAAAGTTCTTTTGTTAAAAAAGTAAAAGGTGTCTTTTTTGGCAGCAGATAATTTTAGTCCTCCATAATTTTTTAAAGATATTCTTTGTTTTTCTCTTTCAAGCTCTACAACTTTGATTCCTCTTGAACCAATGTCAATTCCTAGAGATGTGGGTTGTTTTCTTTTTTTTAATATCCACATGGATTTGCTAATTGAGTATTATATAATATAATAACATAAATGGAAAAAATATAGAATGTATATTTTTCTTTCCTAATTATACCACATTTAAAAAATAGAACAACTTAATGTTTAACTATATCTTAAACTTGTTTTTCCCTAAGAAATGTATACGTTGCAAACGCGAAGGTACTTATCTTTGTGAGGATTGTTTATCTCTTATTGAATTAAATCAGATAAACTATTGTGCCTGTTTTAAGAAGCCTGTTAAATATAGATTAAGATGTGATA
>JAAZMU010000071.1 GCA_012798645.1 Patescibacteria group bacterium
CCCCCTGCTTTAAGCCATTTTGGGTCATCATACATAAAAAACACAAATGTTTGCTTAACTCTTTTATTAAAATTATCAATTATCTGCTTTAAATCAAACCCTTTTAAAATGTCTTGTTGAGCTCTTAAAACTAAAAGACCTTGCGCAGCTGAAGACTTTTCACTATCTAATATATGCACTCTTTCACTATTTCCTCCTAAAAACTTTCTTGCTTGCATCGCAGAATTGAACGCTCCAGAAACTCTTGCCGAGGTTGCAATATGTATAATCTCCTCAAACTCTTCTAATTTCTTTTTAAATAATTGAATATATTGAGCAATTGAAGGCTGGGATGTTTTAATTGGTTTTTGTGTTTCTCTCATCTCTTTAAATATATTTTTCACACTCGTTCCTGTTTTAAAATCCACAATCCCTATATTATACCTTTCAATTAAATCCTGTTTTAAATCTGCTGCCCCCTCTGTTGTTACCCCTATTCTTTTCATAATTTAATGTAAGAAATCATCAAACCCTTGTATCCCATTTTAAGACTCATCACTGGATCCACAAAATTAATAAATGAAACAAGTGTATTTAATGGTTTTAATTTATCTTTTAATTCTCGCGCCTTTGCTAAATTATCATTATGCATAATAACTGCTAAAGACTTTTTATTACTTTTTAAATCTTTTCTAATTCTTCTAATGATTCTATCCACACACTCCTCTTCTCTAAGCGTTTCTTTTAATGTAAACTCCTTGTTTGCCTGGATTAAAACATACCTATTTTTCACAATCGTCTTTTTAAGTTTCTTAGAATGCTTTTTAATAAAAGGAGCGTTAATCACCCCCACATTTCTAATCTTAAGCGCTTTTAATTCTTCTAAAACTGTTTTTATACTTTTCTGCTCACTAATCAAATCAATTGCTTTTAGAATAACAATTGCTTGTCCTGCCCCAATACTTCCTGAATCATATATACATACCTTTTCTTTTCCTTTTTTAAGCATTTCTCGTCCTTTAACAGCAGAGTTATAGGCGTTAAAATAGGTATTAGAAGAAGTAATACACAAAACAGAATCAAATCTTTTTAATTGTTTTTCAAAGGCTTCTTTAAAAAAGTTAGGGTCAATTTCACTTACCTCAGGCATAAAATCAAAACCCTTTTCCTTAGCTAATTTAAGTTTCTTAGCAATCGTATCTCCTTTTAACTTATCTATTCCATTCCAATCTATCTTGTAAGGGATTGATTCAATTTTGTAATACTGTATGTTTTTTTCATTTAAACCACTGCTTTCATCTATTACAATTCCAATCTTGTTTTTAATCACTGACTCCTCTCCCACTATTTCTCGTGCCATATCCTCTATTCTCATTGCTTCTTCTTCTCCAAATGTTCTAATAATATCACGTACAATATAGGGGTCATCTGTATGAATATGTATTTTAACCCTATTTTTAACCATAATAATATCAAGACAATCTCCTAAGTCCTCAAGCTTCTTATACATTTCACCCTCGCTTAAAGAAATATCTCTCATGAGCGCCACTACTTCGTACCGATTAGATAAAATCTGCACCAATCTTTTTGTCACAATTAACTTCTTTCGTGGTTTTTTAGCAAATACCATATCACTTTCAACAAGTGTATCATAATATGTTTCAAGTATCATTAAAAAGCCTAAACCTCCTGCATCCACCACATCCGCCTTTTTTAAAAGAGGCATTCTCTCTTTTGTTTCTAAAAGTGCCTTGTGTGCTTTTTTAAGTGCTTTTTCAAAATTCTTAACAATATTCTTGCTTTTTTCTGACGCTAAGCTAAACTCTAAAGAAAATGCTTCCATCACATCTAATATTGTTCCTTTTTTAGGATTTTGAATTGAATCCTTTGCCCTTTTAAAGCCTTGTTCAAATGCAATTGCTAAATCCTTTGTATTTATCTTAGGCTCTGCTTTTATTCCATCAAAAAAACCGACTAAAAAGCCAGTGTATATAATTCCTGTATTTCCTTGAGCAGCAATTAGCGCCCCCTCTAAAGCAGTTTCTCCTAACTCCTCAAAATTAGAAAATTCCTTATTTAAAAGCACTTCTTTCACTCCATTTAGAGTCTCTGCTAAGTTAGTTCCTGTATCCTGGTCTGGAACTGGAAACACATTTATCTTATTTATCTCTTCTTTATCTCCGTTAATCCTTTCACAAGAAAAAAGAATCATTTTTTGCATTTGCTTATGCGTTAATTCCTCCATTTTATTTTATCTTTTTCTCAATCTTTTTTAATAATCTCTTCGCTAAATCTTGCCCTCCTAAGCCAAATGCAATACCAAAAGAAAGTGCAAGTGCAAGTGTAACACCCGTAAACAATGTCATAATCAATTCTGGCACTATTTTAAGTTGGTATAAGATTGCAAGAATGGCAAGAAGCCATGTTGTACTGGATATAAGGACTCCAAGCGCATTCGTATATTTTAAATCAGCCTCAGTATAAACAATCTTTTGAGAAAATTCAGCAATAAAAACAGCAATTAAAAATATAATAGCTGATATAAATATATTAGGATAATACTCAATAATCCCTAAAAAAAACTTACTTAAATTTATTAAACCTAAGATTTCAACTGATATCATCACCGTAATTAAAAGTATATACACTTGAAATATAAGTGCCATAAACTTAGAAATACTCAGTCTTGTCTTATACCTTTCAAAAAAAGTATGCCATCCTAGATTCTTTGTTGCTTGATCTATCCTAGTTTTTTCAAATAGTTTTTGAATAAACTCTCCTAATTTCTTAGCCAAAATAAGACCAAGCGCTAGAACTACTATAACAAATATAGCATCTATAATAATACTCGCATTTAATGATACTACTATGTCTTTTATCATAAACTTATTTTCTTATACTTTTATTCTATATCACCATTTTGCATTATGCAAGCCTAAATAATACCCAAACCTATTAAATACCGTGTGTAAAACAAAAGTTTGTATCCAAATAATTCCCCAAACATATAAATCTAATTGCACTAACCATTGAGTTAATATAAAGACTCCAATCACATAATTAGTTTGATCAAATGGTATAAATACAGCTCCTGGTTTTAAATTTAAACGTCTTTTAATAAAAGCAAATAAAAGGTCTCCAAATATTATTCCAAGAGAATATAAAGCACAAAAGAGCAAAGAATTACGTCCTACATATTCATACACCCTAAAATCAGAATTTATTTCAAAAAAAAGAAAGCACAAAATAAATCCTATAAAAAATATACCTAAAACACCCCTTATTGTTTTATGATCACCAAATATTCTTTTCCCTAAGAACTCTTTTTTAAAATCAACAGGCACTGCTAAATAAGAAAATAATTTAAACCTATGGAGTAAAGGCGGTATTGAATTAGCAATATAGGCGGGCATAAAAAAATATAATGTTGAAAAAAGAATCATAGTTTTAATTCCTTTCTATTATATAACCTATACACATTTTCCCTATGTGCCCATAAAGTTATTAAATAAAAAGAAACTCCAAGTATAAAATAAACTACTGAATGGCTAAAATACCAAAATGCAAAAGGTAAAAGCCATAATAAAACCAAATTATTCAAACTCATTGTCCTCGTTATTTTAAGTAGAGCAACCCAAATTAAAAACAACACTAAAGCAGGTATAACTCCTAATATAACTACCATACTCGGAACAAATGTTGCTATTCCTTTTCCACCTTTAAACTTAAGCCAAACAGGGAAAATATGACCTAAAACAGCCATAAACATCACTATTCCAATTAAAACCTCACTACTTAAATACTTAAAAGCTAAAAAAACAGGCAGACTCGCCTTTAAAATATCAAGTACACCCACTAACACAGCATACTTTAACCCAAGCGCCCGAGAAACATTAGTTGCTCCTGTTCCTTTGCTTCCTACCCTCCTAATATCTACATTTTTAAGCTTAGGAATCAAGTATCCAAAAGGGATTGATCCTAATAAATATGATAATATAACAAGGATGTAAAAATTCATTATGTTTTTTATACCATCTTTAAATTTTTAAATCAATAATAATATAATTAAATTATTATCATTATTATTAGTAGTGTGGATATGTGGATAACCTCAAACTTTCTTTTAATAAATAAGCTTTCACCCCTGTATAAAATCTTTAAAAAATATGTATAAAACTAGGATAAAATCCACCCCCCTTTCTTATCAACAAGCTTTCAACCTACTTATACACACCTTATCTACAACAAGAATTAAAACAATTAAAAGGCTTGCAAAATTAGGAATTAAAAAGACCCCTAAAAGAAACGCATAGGGAAACAAAAAAGAATTACACACCTTCTTCTCAAAAGCAAAATAATATAAGAAAATACTCTTAATAATACTAATTAAGAAAATATGTATCGCTAAAATAGGAAAAGGTAAATTAAAAACAAAAGAAACCCCCATTAAACCAATAAAAACAAACATATTTAA
>JAAZMU010000072.1 GCA_012798645.1 Patescibacteria group bacterium
TAGTTAGTTTATTCTCTGTAATGATTATTACAAGAATTTTCCTTTTGTTTTTTGCAAGAGGTGCTTTTGCAAAATTTAAAAGAATTTGGTAATTATGTTTAACTTTATTAAATACTCTAAAATCTATTTCTCAGTCGCTCTCATCCTTGCTCTAGCAAGTATCATTGCTTTAGCTTCTTTTGGGTTAAACTTAGGTATGGACTTTCAAGGAGGAACATCCATAAAAGTAGAGTATGAGAATAAGATAGCAGAAATTGAACAGATTAAAGACAATCTAAGTATTGAGAACTATGAGCTCCAAAGCTTTGGAGACAAGGGCATTATTCTAAAAATTAAAAACAAAGACATTGAAGCCACTCAATTAAACAGTATTTTAGAAGAATTAAGTATCGAAGGTAATACTATCATTGATTCAGAATTTCAAACTATTAGTCCTGTTATTGGAAAAGAACTTAAAAACAAAACAATCCTTGTTGCTATTGTTGCACTTACTGCCATGCTCTTATACATTGCCTTTGCTTTTAACAAAGTTTCAGGTCCAATTTCTCCTTTCCAATATGGATTAGTTTCCACCTTAATGCTTTTTAATGATATTTTAATTCCCTTAGGAGTGCTTGCCTTTTTAGGAAAGTATCTGAACGTTGAGCTTACCATTCCCATTGTAACCGCTATTCTAGCTGTTATTGGCTACTCCATAAATAATAACATTGTCATTTTCGATAGAATAAGGGAAAACTTAAGGCTTTACTCAAAACTAGCCTATAGTGAAGTAGTGAACAAAAGCTTAAACCAAGTGATTGTAAGATGTATAAACACATCCTTGACTACTATCTTTGTTCTCACCGCCCTTTATTACTTTTTTATAGGGGAAGGTGGTATTGAATACTTTGCCTTAACTGCCTTAATTGGTATTGTAGTGGGCACACTTTCCTCCATTTTCCTATCTTCTCCTATTTTATCCAAGTGGGCAGAGAAAAAATAGCTTTAATTGACTTTACTTTTCAAAAATGTTATAAATAAAATATGAATTTTGACTACGAAAAAGTCACCAAAGATTTTTTAAGCGTACTCTCACTAAGATCTAGAACTATAATTTCAAGAAGGTTTGCCTTGGGAAAAAACGAGATTGAAACATTAGAGAAAATAGGAAAAGATTATGAAATCACAAGGGAACGAGTAAGGCAAATAGAATCAGACGGAATTAAAAAGATTAAAAAGAACTTAAAAGGTTTTAAGACAAAGCAAGAGTTTGACAAAATACAAGCATTCTTTATGGGCGAACTCAAAAGAACCTGTGGAATCAAAAAAGAAGATTCTTTTTTAAAAACCAAAAACAAGAATTACATAACATTCCTGCTTTTATTATCAGACAATGTTATAAGGAAAAAGGAAGACAAAGATTTTTACGCTCTATGGGCATTAGGCAATAACTACATCCTTGAAGCAAAGCAAGTTGTATTAAGTGTTCTTAAAGTCTTAAAAAGGCATAAAACCCCTTTAAGTATCAATCAGATAATAAAGAAGATTGACTTTAAGGAAAGTAGGGAAGCCCTAAGATCCATTATTGAAATATCAAAGAAAATTGATAGGACTTTTGATAGAAAAAAGTACGGACTTGTAGAATGGCCAGAAGTTTACCCTAAAACAGTAAGAGACAAGATCCTTTTAATTTTAAAACAAAGCAATGAACCTTTGCATTACAAGGAAATTGCAAAAAACATTGATCACCTTAATGAGAAATTAATTGCTACCTCAGTTTGTAATAAAAGATTGCACCCCCAAACCATTCATAATGAGTTAATAAGAAATGAAAACTTTGTACTTATAGGGAGAGGTATTTACGCTTTAAGGGAATGGGGCTATACTGAAGGACAAGTAAGGGATGTGATTATGGACATATTAAGAAGCACAAAAAACCCACTTACAAAAGAAGAAGTAATTAGTTTAGTCTCGGAAAAAAGAATCGTCAAGAAATCCACTATTTTGCTTAATCTGCAAAACAAAAAAGTATTCTCAAAAGATAGCACTGGCAAGTATAAAATCCGAGAAAGTTAAATTATGGAAAACTTATTTGAAATTTCGTATTTAATCTTTCAAGTTATTCTCACTTTAATTGGCTTAATTTGGTGGATTTTTTTATTCGTCCTTTCCCTTAAATTGCTTAATTTTTCTTATCTTTTATGGAAAAACACTAAATGGACTGAAGAAAATGTAGAAAGATTGCTCTTAGAAATTAAACTCCCAAGAGAAATATTAAAACCTTTAAAGGTAATGGAAGATGTTTTCTCTGTAATATGGGGAGGAATGCTTGACCCCCCAAATGAAAAGGAAAAATACTTTGAAGGTAAATATCTTTTAAGTTTTTCACTTGAAATTGTAAGTGTTGAAGGCATACCTCATTTCTATATCCGAATACCAAAAGCCGTTAGGAAGAATATAGAGTCAGCCATATATGCGCAATATCCAGATATTGAATTAGTGGAAGCTGAAGACTACACCACCTATATCCCAAGAGACATTCCAAACAAGAATTGGGATTTATGGGGTTGTGATTTTATGCCTGTTAAAAGCGATGTTTATCCCATTAGAACCTACAAGAAATTCTTTGAACAAAATGTAGAAGCTCCTTATGAGGAAAAAAGAATAGACCCTATCACTGATTTAATTGAATCTATTTCAAGAATTGGAAAAGGGGAGCATCTCTGGTTTCAGATTATAGCTACGTCAGCTGATGACGACTCGTATGTTGATCGCGGTAAAGAAATTGTGAATGAATTAAGCAAAAGACCTAAACCAGCTAAGCAAGAGTCCTTATTTGGAACATTCATTGAGTTTATTACCACAGGAAGTTTTGGAGAATCAAAAAAAGATGAAAACATACTACCCCCTGAAATGTTTTTAACAACTGGAGAAAGAGAAGTTGTTACTGCAGTTGAAGAAAAAGTATCTAAACTTGGCTTTTATTGTACAATCAGATCCCTTTATTTAGCTAAAAAGGAAAACTTTTTTAGTCCTAATAAAGCACTCCCCCTCGCCTATATGAACCAGTTTAACACGAAAAATTTAAACAGCTTAATTCCTTGGAAAGACACCATCACAAAAGTACAAGCTCCAGACATTTTGCAGGAGAGAAGACTTTTCCTTAAGCAAAGAGATATGTTTTTAAGATATATTTCAAGAGATTCACCTTTTTCACCTTTTTCTGGAGGAACCTTTTTCTTTAGCGTGGAAGAGCTTGCCACCCTTTTTCACTTCCCAGGAGTTGAGGTTGCACCTACCCCACAATTAGAAAGATTAGAAATTAAAAAGGCACCGCCACCAAGCACACTGCCTATTGAAGAATAAAAAACCATGCAAGAACACAAAATCACCTTTTTTGGTGAAACCAATTTTAGAGGACAGAATAAAAAGTTTGGTATTAAATCAGACGACAGGCTCCGCCATATGTATATTATTGGTAAGACTGGAATGGGTAAAACAGAGCTTTTAAAGAATATGATTATTCAAGACATCTTAAATGGATATGGCGTTGCTTTTGTTGACCCTCATGGAGACGCAGCCGAAGAAATCTTAAACTTTATTCCTGAAGAAAGAATAAAAGATGTTGTCTATTTTAACCCAGGAGATATTAATTATCCCATTGCTTTTAATATTATGGAAAGCGTTTCTGAAGATCAAAGACACCTTATTGCCTCAGGTCTTATGGGCGTCTTTAAAAAGATTTGGCCTGATGTTTGGTCAGCCCGAATGGAATACATTTTAAACAATACCATCCTCTCTCTTTTAGAAATAGAGGGGGCTACTCTTTTAGAGATAAACAGGCTTTTATCAGATGCTACCTTTAGAGGGAAAATAGTGAAGCAATTAAAAGACCCCGTTGTTAAAGCATTTTGGGTGCAAGAGTTTTCTAAATATAGTCAAAGATACGAGGTAGAGGCAACAGCCGCCATTCAAAACAAGATTGGACAGTTCATATCCACTCCTTTAATTAGAAACATTGTAGGTCAAGTTAAGTCCACAATTGACACAAGGGAAATAATGGACAGTGGCAAGATTTTAATTATTAACCTATCTAAAGGAAGAATAGGAGAAGATGCATCTAAGCTTTTAGGAGCTCTTTTAATTACCAAAATACAGTTAGCCGCTATGTCAAGAGTTGATATTAAAGAAGAACAAAGAAAACCTTTTAATCTTTACGTTGATGAATTTCAAAACTTTGCCACAGAATCTTTTGCCACAATTTTATCTGAAGCTAGAAAGTATAAGCTGTCTTTGATTTTAGCTCATCAATACATCGCACAAATGGACGAGGTAGTTAGAGACGCAGTTTTTGGTAACATTGGAACGATGATCATATTTAGAATAGGAGCAGAAGATGCTGAATCTCTAAGAAAAGAGTTTTCTCCAGAATTTACTGAAGAAGACTTAGTTAACTTAGCCAAACAACATATTTATGTAAGACTTATGATCGATGGTATCACATCAAGACCATTTTCAGCTGAAACCTTGCCTCCAAGAAAACAAGAAGACCAAAACTTTGTTCAAGGGATTATTGACTATTCAAGAAAAGTTTACGGAAGGAATAAAAAAGAAGTAGATGAATACATTGCTAAAAACATACTTGATATGGAAGAAGAAAAAAGCAAAAAACAAGAACAAGAATTATACGATGCAATCTGTAGCGAATGCCAAAAGAAAATCAAAATACCTTTTAAGCCAGACCCTAATAGAGATATTTTCTGTAAAGCCTGCTTAAGGAAAAAAGAAACTGATAAGGAGGGCATTAGCTTAAAGGAAATGTCAAAGGACTTTATCCCTAAAGTTAGAAAAGATGACGACAAAACAAGATTAAGCGAACTTAAAAGCATTATCAAAGGAATAAAAGAACCTAAGAAAACAGGTAAAATTGAACCAGGCGAGCATATTAAATTTTAATATTAAAAATATGAAAAGTATTAAACATATAGATGTAAGCAATAAAAAGGTTTTAGTTAGGGTGGACTTTAATGTACCCTTAACAAAAACACAAAAAATTAAAGATGACTTTAGAATAAAAGCACATCTAAATACAATTAAGTATTTAAAAGAAAAAAACGCTAAAATTATTTTAATTAGTCATTTAGGTGACCCTAAAAAAAGAGATGAAAACTTTTCATTAAATCCAGTAGCTTCTAGACTCGAAAGCCTTTTGTCTTCCAAGGTTAAGTTTGTAGAAGAAGTTAACTCTAAAAGAGTAGAAGAATTAGTAGAAAATTTAAAACAAGGAGACGTACTCCTTTTAGAGAATCTAAGATTTTACAAAGGAGAAAAGGAAAATAGTGAAGAGTTTGCCTCATCTATTGCTGAATTTGCTGACATTTTTGTACAAGATGCTTTTTCAGTATGCCACAGAAATCATGCCTCCATTGCCTCTCTTCCAAAATTCCTTAACTCCTATACTGGTCTTCTTTTAGAAAAAGAAATCAATGCTATTGAAAGAGCTATTAAAGAAACACAAAAACCCTTTGTTGTTCTTATTGGAGGAGCTAAAATAGAGACTAAGACTGCTGTCCTTAAAAACTTTCTTAAAAAAGCAGATGCAGTGCTTTTAGGTGGAGAAATTGCAAACACCATCTTAAAGTGTAAAGGAATTTATGGAGACAAAAAAGTAGAAGACAAAGATATTCTTAACGCTTTAAAAGGGATTAACTTTAATCATCCAAAGCTCATTGTTCCTATTGATGGTGTTTTGTATAAGAAAGAATACACAAGAATAGCAGGCATTGAAACCATTAAAGAAGAGGAAGAAGTAGGGGATATTGGTCCTGAAACAATCAACTACTACAAGAGAATTATTAAAAAAGCTAGAACCATTATCTGGAATGGTCCTCTAGGAAAATCAGAAGAAGAAGTCTTTTCTAAAGGAACAGAAGAAATAGCAAATGCAATCGTTAATCAAAAAGCTTACTCTGTTATTGGAGGAGGAGAAACAATTGATTTTGTAAATAGAAAAGATATAAAGGGGTTTAGCTTTATCTCAGGGGGTGGTGGAGCAATGCTTGATTACATTTCAGGGAAAACCCTTCCTGGGTTAGAAGCATTAAATAAAAAATATGAAGAAAATTAGAAACATTGAGAAAGCCTCAAATAGGATTAAAAAAGCTATCTTAGAAAATGAACAAATAGTACTTTTTGGAGATTCTGACATGGATGGTATTGCCTCAGTTGTTATTTTGGAAGAGACCATTACCAATTTAGCCTCAATTTTAAAAAAGAAAATACATAAAATCATTACTGCTTTTCCAGACAGAAGAAAAGACGGATATGGCTTAAATGAAAGAGTTTTAATCTTTTTAAATAAAAAAAGAGAAAACAAAAAGTCTCTTTTAATACTTTTAGATTGTGGTATTACCAATGTAAAAGAAATTGCAAAAGCTAAGGATTTAGGTTTTGACATTATAATCGTAGACCATCATAAAGTCTTAAATGAAATTCCTAAAGCAGATATTATCGTTAATACAAAACATCCTAAAGACAGCTATTACTTCAAAGATTATGCAAACGCAGGTCTTACCTTTAAACTAGCAGAGGAAATTTTACAAGCTAATATGTCTTCTTTTTTAAGAGATGACTTTGTTGAGCTTGTTATGCTTGCCACCATTGCAGATATGATGAAAGAAGAAGATGAAAATCAGAAATGGATTTATGAAGGTCTTTCTAATATAGAAAATACAAAAAGACCAGCTTTTGTAGCTAGTATAGAATTAGCAAAACCCTTTAATTCAACAAGGGAACTTGTGAACAAGATTTTAGCTATTTTCAAAACAACCAAAATGAAAAATCATAAAATCATCACCTATGACTTTGTTAAATCA
>JAAZMU010000073.1 GCA_012798645.1 Patescibacteria group bacterium
TCTGTCTAAGCCTAATGTTAATTGAGTTAAATCATTTGAACCAATACTGAACCCATCGAATATATCTAAAAATTCATTCGCAAGAATAACATTTGAAGGAATTTCACACATCACATAAACAGGCATTTTTTTGTCATTTAAACCAAACTTTTTAATCAATTCTCTTACTTGTTTTCCCTCTTTTATAGTTCTGCAAAATGGAACCATAACACAGATATTTTTTAAGCCGAGTTCATCTCTTGCTTTTTTAATTGCTTCACATTCAAGTTTAAATGCTTTTTGAAAGTCTGGGTCAATGTATCTTGAGGCACCTCTAAAACCAATCATTGGATTTTCTTCCTCTTTTTCAAAGAGTCTTCCGCCAATTAGATTCTTATACTCATTTGTCTTAAAGTCTGAGAATCTTACAATTACTTTTTTAGGATAAAAGGCCGCCCCTATTTGAGCAACACCTTCTGCTAATTTATCTACAAAGAATTTCTTTTTATCAGTATAGCCAGTTGTTAGTTCTTTTACTTTGTTTTTTTCCTCCTTTGTTAGTTTGCTTCTAATTTTATCGTACAAACACAAAGTTAATGGATGAATAATTATTTTGTTCGCTATAATAAATTCTTCTCTTGCAAGACCAACTCCATCCACTGGTAAAAATGAATATTGAAATGCAATATCAGGCGCTCCAATATTTAAACAGATATCAGTGTCTAAATCAGGGATTTCTTTTAAATTATATTTCTTGGATGTGTATGGTATTTTCCCTTTAAAGATTCTTCCTCTTTGTCCTTGAGTACAATCCACTGTAATAGTTTCTCCTGTTTTAAATATTTTTGTGGCATCTTTTGTTCCTACAATGCAAGGAATTCCAAGCTCTCTTGATATAATAGCTGAATGACATGTTTTCCCGCCTTCGTCTGTAAGAACAGCTCCTGCAATTGTCATAATACTATTCCAATCAGGGTCAGTCATTTTAGTAATTAAAACCTCACCTTTTTTAAAGGTTTTCATTTCTTCAGGGTTTGTAATGACCCTTGCCTTTCCAATGCCAATTTTATTTCCAACGGCGATTCCGTAAAGCGCAGGGTCTTTTTTAGAATCAACAATATATTCTGTATAGTAATGTCCTTCAATATTCGAATGAACCGTTTCTGGTCTTGATTGGACAATAAAGAGTTTTCCAGTTTTACCATCTTTTGCCCATTCAATATCTTGTGCTGTGCCGTAATGATCTTCAATTACACATCCCCATTTTGCTAGCGTTATTATTTCTTCGTCTGTTAAGGAAAAAATGTTTTCATCTTTTTTAAGTACAGTGGCTTCTTTTAAACCACTTGTTTTTGAATAAATATATTTTTTGTTTTTCCGACCTAGTGTTTTAGATATAATTGATTTGTATCCTTCTGTTAATCCTGTCTTAAAAACATAAAATCTATCAGGAGTAACTCTTCCCTTAACAACCATTTCCCCTACTCCCCAGACAGAGTTAATAACAAGGACTTTATCAAACCCAGATTCGGTATCTATAGTAAACATTATACCAGAAGATGCTAAATCAGACCTTACCATTTTTTGGATGCAGGCTGATAAATAAACTTCCAATTGTTCAAACCCCTTTTCTCTTCTGTAAGATATGGCTCTATCAGTGAATAGTGAGGCAAAACATTTTTTTACAGACCTTACAACTGCTTTGTCTCCTTTGATATTTAGAAAAGATTCGTGTTGGCCTGCAAAAGAAGCATCTGGGAGATCTTCGGCTGTTGCAGAAGACCTAACAGCAACATCTATATTTTCACCATATTCTTTTTCTAATTTCTTGTAGGCTTTAATAATGTCCTCCTCTAAGTCTTTTGGAAACCTCCCTCTTGAGATCCAACCCCTTGCAAGCTTACCTGCTTTTTGAACATTTTCTAATTTTTTAAGGTTTAA
>JAAZMU010000074.1 GCA_012798645.1 Patescibacteria group bacterium
AATATCTCACCTGACCTGCTTTTTATCTTACCTGAGAATAATAATATTGAGATTAACAAAATAAGAGAACTTAAAACTTTTTTATCTTTTAAAAGTTTTAGCAATAAAAAAAAGATTGCAATTATTGATGATGCACACCTAATGAATAATGCTTCGCAAAATAGCATTTTAAAACTATTAGAAGAGCCACCAAAAGATTCAATTTTAATTTTAATTACAAATTTTAAAGATAGACTTTTAAAAACAATCAGGTCGCGAGTGCAAGAAATTAGCTTTAATAAGGTTTTAAGAAAAGAAATAGAGGATTATTTAGAAGAAAAAGGACTAAGCAAAGAAGAAGTACAAGAAATTAGTTTTTTCTCAGGAGGAAAACCTGGAAAAGCCCTTGAGTTTTTTAATGACCCACTTAAAAAAGAATTTTTTAAAAAAACAATCACTTATTTAAACCAAATTAAAACACAAGAGCTTCAAAAAAGATTCGCCTATGTTGAAACCATTTACAAAGATAAAGAAATTGCATCTGAAATCCTAGACATATTCGAAAGATTCTTTAGAAGGGAAATGCTCCTTAAACTCTATAGTAAGCACGGAATCAATGATTCACTTTTGCAAACAAAAAATATTATCAGCAAAGTCCAAGAAACTAAATATTTCTTAAATAATACCAATACAAATAAAAAGCTATTACTAGAAAATTTAATGATAAATATTTAATTTATGTATAAAGAACAAATAGAAAATATTAAAAAAGGATTTGAAAAAGCATTAAATTATGCTAATCAAAAAATAGCAGGGATAAGAACAGGAAGAGCTAATCCTGCTTTTATTGAAAACACATTAGTTGATGTGTTTGGCTCAAAAATGCCAATCAAGCAACTAGCAGCTATATCTGCTCCAGAGCCTAAGAAAATAAGGGTTGAGCCTTGGGATAAATCCTATATCGAGCCTATTACTCACGCCATTCAAGCTAATACAACATTTTCTCCAGTGGCAGACTCTAATGGCATCTGGGTTAGTATGCCTGATTTAACCGAAGATATTAGAAAAGATATGATGAGAACAGTAGGACAAATTGATGACAATGTAAAAAAAACCATTAGAAAGTATAGAGATGAAGCTTGGTCAGCTATTCAAAAATTAGAAAAAGAAGGCAAAATATCAGAGGACAGCAAGTTTAAAGCAAAAGATGAACTTCAAGAAGTTGTAGATAATTATAATAAAAAGGTAGATGAAATAGTTAAAAACAAGAAAAAAGAATTAGAAGTATGATTTTAGATTTTTTATTAGCATTAATAGTTTTTGCGTTTATCATAACCATCGTTGTTTCAGCCCATGAATTCGGACACTTTTTAGGTGCAAAAAAAACAAAAACTAAGGTTACTGAATTTGCCATAGGTTTTCCTCCCTTTATATGGAAAAAACAAATCGGAGAAACATTATTCGCGATTGGCTCTATTCCTTTTGGAGGCTATAACAAGATTTATGGGGAAAGTGAACCTGCGGGCAACCAAAAAGACCCAAGCAGTTTTACTTCAAAAACCACTTTTCAAAAATTCATCATTATAATAAGCGGTGTTGTGGGTAATTTCTTGCTTTCTATTTTGCTATTTTACATTATCCTTTTCTCTTCTAATTTAAACTCAAGCGTTGGTCTTATCAATCCAGAATACAAGTTTCCTTTTGGACATCAAGAAAACTATTTACTTATAGGAGATGTTAGAGAGGATTCTCCTGCCCATTTAAGCGGAATCAACAAAGACGAATTCATCTTAGAAATAAATGAAACAAGAGTGCAAAGTGCAAACGAGCTTAATACTATTTTAGAACAAACAAAAGGAGAAGTGATTAGAGTTTTAACAAAACAAAGGGAAACCAATCTAGAAACCGTGCACACTATTGATAACAAGGAAGCCTGGCTTGGCATAGGTTACACAAGTATTGCAAACATCTCCTATAACTCAAATTTAAAAGACAAAGTTTTTTCAGGGGCAATGCACACCTATAACTTTGCAGATTACTCTTTAAAAACATTAGGAGGCATTATTGCTGATTCTTTTAAAGCAAAAGATGCTTCTATTGCAACAAATGCAATTGCAGGACCTGTTGGTATTTTTGCAATTACTAAAATCAGCTTAGGCGAAGGCTTTATGCATATGCTAAACTTAACTGCTATTATTTCGCTTGCCCTTGCAATTACTAATTTATTGCCCTTACCAGCATTAGACGGTGGAAAATGTGTTTACCTTTTTTTCCAAAAGATTAACCCAAGAGTATTTACAGACGAATTAAGTGAAAAAATTGATAGTGCTGGATTTATCTTGCTAATGTGTTTAGGTGTCTTAATTATTATCAAAGATATTTTTCAATTTAAAGATTTCATATTCTAATGAAAGTTTCTAATTTATTCTCCAAAACTGAAAAAAAAGAACCAAAAGATGAACAAAGTCTTAACGCCAAGCTTTTAATTAAGGCAGGGTTTATTGATAAATTAAGTGCAGGCATTTATTCATACCTTCCTTTAGGTTTAAAAGTAATTCAAAATATTGAAAATATTGTCAGAGAAGAATTAAGAAAAGTAAAGGCAGAAGAACTTTTAATGCCTGGGCTTCTCCCTAAACATAATTGGGAGAAAACAGGCAGATGGGAGATTAAAGAAATGTATAAGCTTAAAGAAGAGGACTTTGGACTAGGCTGGACACATGAAGAGATTATAACTCCTTTAGCTAAGAAGTTTCTAAAAAGTGAAAAAGATTTTCCTAAATCTATTTACCAAATACAAACAAAATACAGAAATGAAAAAAGAGCTAAATCAGGACTATTAAGAGGAAGAGAATTTATTATGAAAGATCTTTACTCCTTTCATTTAAGTGAAAAAGATTTAGATGAATATTACAAAGAAGTTAAAATTGCTTATGCAGAAATATTTAAAAGATGTGGTCTCAAAGATCACACCTATTTTACTCTAGCTGGAGGAGGTGCTTTTACAAAAGGATATTCTCACGAATTTCAAACTATCACAAAAGCAGGAGAAGACACAATCCTTATATGTCAAAAATGTGGCTTTGCCATAAATACTGAGCTTAAAAAAGATAAATGTCTTAAGTGTGCAAGCACTGATTTTAGAGAAGAAAAATCAATTGAAGTGGGGAACATTTTCAAACTAGGCACAAAATTTGCCGAAGCATTTAATTTTAAGATAAACGAGGAGTATGTTGTTATGGGATGTTATGGTCTTGGTATATCAAGGCTTTTAGGCGCAATTGTTGAGGTTTTTAATGACGAAAATGGCATTATTTTCCCTAAAGAAGTTGCTCCTTTTGACATCTACTTAATAGATATTAACGCTAGAAAACAAGCAAACACTTTCTATAATGAGCTCAAAGAAAAAGGCTACAATGTCTTGTTTGATGATAGAGATAAGTCTCCTGGAGAAAAATTCAATGACGCAGATTTATTAGGTATTCCCTATAGAATCGTTATTTCCCCTAAAACAAAAGACGCAGTTGAAATTAAAAAAAGAGAAGCTAAAAATATTAAGCTCATCAAAAAAACATTGATTTTAGAGCAAAAGCTTGATAGTATTAAAACATTATGAAGAAATTTTTTGATAGATTTTCAAACGACATCACTATTGATCTAGGAACAGCAAACTGCTTAGTTTATGTAAGAGGCAGGGGCATTATTTTGTCAGAACCTTCTGTTGTTGCTGTTAATCAAAAAACAGGACAAGTCTTAGCCATTGGAAGGGAAGCAGAAAAAATGGTGGGAAAAACTCCAGGTCATATTGTTGCAACAAGACCACTTGTAAATGGAGTTGTTTCTGACTTTGAAGTCACAGAACAAATGCTAAGATATTTATTCGAAAGAGCAAAAGAAGATAGGATTAACTTAGTAAAACCAAGAGCTATTGTTGGTATTCCTTGCGGAGTCACTGAAGTTGAAAGAAGAGCGGTTATTGACGCTGCCAAATCCGCAGGCGCAAGAGAAGTATTTTTAATTGAAGAGCCTATGGCTGCTACTATTGGAGCAAGACTTCAAGTGCAAGAAGCACAAGGCAATTTTATTGTAGATATTGGTGGAGGAACCACTGAAATCGCGGTCATCTCTTTAGGCGGTATAGTTGCCTCTAAAAGCTTAAGAATAGCAGGGGATAGACTAAATCAAGACATTATTAAATATGCACAAGAAAAATACAAACTTTTAATTGGGGTCAGAACTGCTGAAAATGTTAAAATTAATATTGGAACAGTGTTTTTTGATGAAAATGACACAAAAAGCAAATTAAAGAAAGTGGCTATCAGGGGAAGAAACTTAGTTACAGGACTTCCAGAAGAAATCACCATATCAAGAAATGATATCAAAAAAGCAATGGAAAAATCTGTAAATCAGATTATTGGAGAAATCAAAAATACAATTGAAATCACTCCTCCCGAATTAATATCAGATATTATGAAAAAAGGCATTTGTCTTGCAGGTGGTGGTGCGCTTTTAGGCGGACTTGATGTTTTAATCACAAAAGAAACAGGTGTTCCTGCTTATGTAATTGAAGACCCTATGACTGCAGTTGCAAGAGGGGCAGGCGTAGTTTTAGAGAACATTGACGAATACGCCCAAGTTTTAGTTGAATCAGAAGAATTAATCCCTCCTAGTTAATATGTTTGAAGAAAGTACTAAAATTAAAAAAGTAAGTATAAGCACAGATGATGTTTTGGATCTTAAAAAAGCAGACATAGGAGAGGTTTGTTATTCTTTTGACTTTAAAAATATAGAAAGAAAGGATGTTCCTATTAAATACAAAGGAGGAAATCTAGTAAAAGGCTATTTAGTTATTAAAAAAATATTATGATTGAAAAAACAAGGCAAGACCTAGATTTAAAAAAATATTCGGTAGGAGAGCTTGTAAAGAGCTTTTTAAAAGATAGTTCTTTTAAAGAAAACGCATTAAAACAAGCTAAAGAGGCGGATCATCTTATTCAAAAAGGGGAGGCAAGTACTTTAACAGGCATTCCCTATTATGTAAAAGATAATATTCAGGTCAAGGGCAAGAAATGTAGTGCTGGCTCAAAAATACTTGAAAACTATGTCTCTCCTTTTTCAGCACTATGCGTAGAAAAGTTAAAGGAAAAAGGCGCTATACTAGTAGGGAAAATAAGTATCAGTGAATTTGATAATAAGGTATTAGATTGTCCTGAAAACACGCCCCCATTTTCTTTAGGAGGAGGTTTTTTTAACAATATTTTCAACTTTAGAAAGCCATCAATTCCTAAAAATGGGCTAATTAGCCTAACTTCATCTCTTGATCAAATAACCTTTTTCACACACACCATTAAAGATTTAGAATTACTTTTTAATATAGAGGAATACAAAAAAGATCTTAAAATAGAAAAGCACAATATACCAGAATATACTAAATCCTGCTATAACATTCTAAAAAGCGCAGAAGCCTTTTCTAACTTAGCAAGGTATGATGGCATAAGGTATGGTTTAAGAGAAGACGGAAATACATTAAATGACATATATACAAACACAAGAACAAACGGTTTTGGAGAGGAGATTAAAAAAGAAATTGTGCGAGGCGCTTATTTTCTCTCATCAGAAAATTACAAAACCTATTTTAAAAAAGCCTTGAAAATTAGAATTTTAATCAAGCAAGAAATTAAAGAAGCCCTTAAAAAAGCAGATGTGCTTCTGCTTCCAAACAGCAAAGAATTAATAAATCTATTGAATTTCCCAAGCCTTTTTATTCCAGAAATAGATTCTTTTATTATCACAGAACCTTTGAATGAAAATAAGTTATTTAAAGCTCAAAATATATTAAAATGTTAGAAGATTTTAAAGAAATCACAAATTTTATTCTAGGAGAGGAATTACAAGCCTTTGTTTTTCCAATTAAAACTATAACAATTGCAATTTCTTTAATCTTTATCCTTATTTCTTTAGCTCTAATAATTAATGAAAAGAACTTTGTTTTTGAGATTAAAAGAAGAATACTAGACTTTCTTTATGTTTACAAAAAACCAAGAAAGTTTAAATCACTTTGGAAGAAAATTGAAAAATCTTTTAAAAAAGGAGACTATAGACAAATGATAGTACTATCTAATGATCTAATCACTCAAGTATTAAATCGGTTTAGTTACTTAGGAACAAGACCCTGCCTTATCATTAAAGACTATGACATTAAAGAAGAGTCTTTTCCTAATATAGAAAACGCAAAAAGGGTCTGCGAATTAAATTACGCAATTGAAAAAGGGGAGCAAGTAGATCTTCCTTTGGAGGAAATGCAAGAAATATTTAATTTAACAAAAGACACCTTAATTAAAACAAATATAATAGACAAATGAAAACAAAAGCTTTCACCTTTATTGAACTTCTAATAGTTGTTTCTATTATTGCAATTTTATCTAGCATCTTAGTTCATGGCGCAAAAGAAAGAAGAGCAGATGCTGAATTTAAAAAAGTCTTAGGGTACGCCACTGAAATCAAGGGAAGATTAGGACACAGCCTTATTGC
>JAAZMU010000012.1 GCA_012798645.1 Patescibacteria group bacterium
TCCTATAAAGAAGGTTTATCCGTTTTAGGATACTTTTCTTCTACCCACGGTGCAAGAAAAGGTACTGCTGATACGGCTTTAAGAACCTCAATGTCAGGCTACTTAACAAGAAGATTAGTAGATGTTGCTCATGATGTTATTATCAAAGAAGAGGATTGTGGAGATAAAAAAGGCATTATTGTAACTAAAAAAGAAGCAGATGAAATCAATCAAGATTTTGTTTTAAAAATATTAGGCAGAACCGCCCTTGAAACTATCAAAGGCACTGTTAAAAAAGGAGAGATTATTAGTAAGCAAATTGCTCAGAAAATTAAAGAAGATAAAAGTATAGAGGAGGTAAGGGTGGCTTCCCCAATATCTTGTAAAACTAAAAATGGAATCTGTAGAAAATGCTATGGTCAAGACCTAGGCTGGGGAGGATTAGTTGAATTAGGGGAAGCAGTTGGCATTGTTGCTGCTCAAGCTATTGGAGAACCAGGTACTCAGCTCACTATGAGAACATTTCACGCAGGTGGTGTTGCCTCAGAAACAGATATTACAAGAGGTCTTCCAAGAATTGAAGAAATATTCGAAAATAGAGTGCCTAAAGGAGAAGCTGAAATATCTAAAACAAGTGGAAAAATTATCTCCATTAAAGCAGGTATCATTGAAATTAAAAATGATAAAGATGAGATACTAGAATACAAAGTTCCCACTAATATCGAGCTTTTAGTTAAAAAAGGAGACACAGTTGAAAAAGGAGATGCTCTAACAGTAGGTTCTCTTGACCTTAAAAAACTTTTTAAATACAAAGGAGAGGATATAACTAAAAGATATATTATCAGGGAAATACAAGAAGTCTATGTTTCACAAGGGGTTTCTATTCATGATAAACACGTTGAAATCATTGTTAAGCAAATGTTTTCTAGGCTTAAAGTAAAAGATGGAGGAGAGAGCTTCTTGTTTGAAGAGGAAGTCATCTCAGAATCAAAGCTTGCCGAAACTAATGAAGAACTTAAAGAACAAGGAAAGAAACCTGTTAAAGCAGAAAGATTGCTTTTAGGAGTTTCAAGAGTAGCCTTAAGTACAGACAGCTTTTTATCAGCAGCCTCATTTCAGGAAACATCAAGAATCTTAATTGATGCCTCCCTTAAAGGAGACAAAGACGAATTAAAAGGACTTAAAGAAAATGTTATCTTAGGAAAGCTTGTTCCTATTGGAACTGGCTTTAAAAAAGAGGAATAATATGCTTTTTATCACAGGCAACAAAAACAAATTAAAAGAGTTTCAAGAAATATTAGGATTTAAAATTGAAAGTAGGGATTTAGACATTCAAGAAATGCAAGAAGTTGATGTTTTAAAGGTGTCTGCCGATAAAGCAAAAAAAGCTTTTCAAATCTTAAAAAGACCAGTTATCACTGAAGACACTGGTCTTTTTTTTGATGAATTAAACGGACTTCCTGGTGCTTTAATTAAATGGTTTGAAAAAAGGTTATCATATCAGGAAATATGTGATATGATAAGAAAAGATAGAAATGCCACTGCCAGAGTATGTATTTCCTATTATGATGGAAACAATTTAGAGCAGTTTACTGGAGAAGTCCGCGGGCAAATTAGTAAAACCCCTAAAGGAGAAAATGGGTTTGGCTGGGCTTCAATCTTTATTCCTAAAGGGGGAAGCAAAACCTTTGCTGAAATGAATAAAAATGAAAAGTATAGTATATCAATGAGAAAGATTGCTTTAAATAAATTTTATGCTAGATTTTTTAAAAAGCACAATTAAAGAAGAAGTTATTACCATTGCTCTTATTATTGCATTTTCATACGTCCTTTATTTCTTTGGCAAAAAGATAATTCACAATTGTTTTAAAGACAAGTCCAAAAAAGCCCAAACTTTAAAACCTACCTTAAACTATGCTTTTAACATCCTCATTGTAATCATGGCAACCACTTTGATTTTACCTGAGATTGGCATTGAGTTTGGAGCCTTAATTGCAAGTGCAGGTATATTCGGTCTTCTTTTAAGTTTAGGTATGGGCGCCATTATTAAAGACTTTTTCCAGGGCATCATTATTGTCTTTGAGGATTTAATCAATATTGGAGACGAGATTGAAATTAAAAATATAAAGGGGAAAGTAATTGATTTTGATTTAAGAAAAACAACCATTCAAGCAAAAGACAAAATCTATTACATCCCTAATTCAGAAATAATAATTATTGCAAAACAAAAAAATGGAAATAATAGCAATTAGTTTAATCACTATTTTCTTAACCCTTGTTATTCTGTTTTTTGTGTTCAAAAATCGCAAAAGAAAAACCTCTAAAATAGA
>JAAZMU010000075.1 GCA_012798645.1 Patescibacteria group bacterium
AGTTCTTCTAATTCTCTTGGATTAGATTCTATCTCAAGTCTAACAGCTGAGGCTGCTTCATCCATTAAGTCAACTGCTTTGTCTGGTAAATACCTGTCTGAAATGTATCTTTGGGAAAGTTCAGCAGCAGAGGTTAGGGCTGAATCTTTAATTCTAATACCATGATGGAATTCATATTTTTCTTTGATTCCTCTTAGAATAGAAACCGTGTCTTCTAATGTTGGCTCAGCGACTAGAATGGGTTGGAATCTTCGCTCTAGGGCAGGGTCTCTTTCAATATATTTTTGATATTCTTTAAGGGTGGTTGCTCCAATGGCTCTTAAATCACCTCTTGCTAGAGCTGGCTTTAAAAGGTTGGAAGCATCCATGGCTCCCTCGGCAGAACCTGCTCCAATTAAGGTATGGAGTTCATCAATAAAAAGTAGGTACCTGCCTTTTGCTCTTTTAACTTCTCTTAAAAGGGCTTTTGTTCTGTCTTCGAATTCGCCTCTGTATCTTGTACCTGCAATCATGGCTCCTAAATCAAGGGCTAAAACTTGCTTTGATTTTAGACTTTCTGGGACTTCAGATTTAACTATTTTCTGAGCTAAACCTTCAACAATGGCTGTTTTACCCACGCCTGGTTCACCAATTAAAACTGGGTTGTTTTTAGTTCTCCGAGATAAGATCTGCATTAGTCTTCTTGTTTCGTCTTCTCTTCCAATAACAGGGTCAAGTTCGCCTTTTCTAGCTTTTTCAGTTAGGTTTACTGAGTATTGTTCAAGCACATTTTGCTTTGATTCAGGATTAGGAGTAGTGATTGGTTCGTTTCCTCTAAAATGCGTTAAAGCTTCTTCAACTGAGTCATAGTTTAAGGGAATAATGTCTTTTGGCATAACATTTTTATTATACTTAACTCTTTCTAAGAGAAACTTGGTCTTGCTTTTAGTAGAGAGCATGGCTAAAAAAAGATGCTCCAAGGAAATGAATTCATCTTCCATTTGCTCTGCTATTCCTCTTGCTACTTCTAAAATGTTTTCTAGGTCTTTCGTTAAATAGAATTGCCCTAAACCTCCTTGAACTTTAACTTTAGGAAGGTCGTTAATGGCACCTTGGGTTCTTTTTTTAAGCTCACGCAGGTCAACTGAAAGTTTTTTAAGTATATTTAAAACAATGTTGTCATAATCCATAAGGATAATGAAAAGGAGATGTACTCCATCAACTTGTTGATGCCCTAGGTCTTTTGCCAAGCTCTGAGAGGCAAGGATTAATTTTTGTGCTTTGTTTGTAAAATTTGCTCCGTTCATATGATTAAATTTAATTAAAAAAGGAATTGTTTGCTTATTCCTTTTTTAGGGTCCCTTTAAAAGGAACAAGAATATGATAGCATTTATTTTTATTTTGTCAAAAGGTTTTGAACCTCTCTTATCTTAAAAAGTGCTTGTTCTTCACTGATAACAGAGTCTTCAAAGTCGTCGTCTATAAATATTATTTTAATGCAGACATCATTTAAAAAGCTTTTGTTTTGTTTTGTTTCTTCTAGGTTGAAAAGCTTAAACCTGGTTTTATTAGATGGTCTTACCTTATCCCAAAGCTCTTTTTTAATTCGTTTGTATTCTCCTTTTAAAAGAGGAGGGGTTTCAACTGGTTTTTCTGGTTCTGGCTTTGGTTCTTCGATTAAAGCACTTTCAATGTCTTGTTTGATTTCTTCAACTACTTCTGGCTTTATTTGGGTTTTAACTGGTATTGCTTCATCTTTTACTTCGCCCTCAGGAATAACAGGACTTGTGCCTTGAGGAGGTAAAGGTACTTTGTCCTCTATTTCTCCAACTTCTTCTACTTCCTCTATTTCTTCAATCTTTTTTGTAAACACAAGATCCCCGTCAACTTCTCTTACATTTTCGTTCACAATTTCTTTTATGGGGTTTTCTGTTGTTTGAGGAAAACTTGCAAGGGTGTCAAATGCTTTACCTTGCATATCGTCTCCTTCAATGGGTTCTCTATAGGAGTCTTTGTTTGGGTTTTGTGTATGAGGCATAATATTTAATTTATTCTTTTTTCTTTTAATCTTTCCACTAATCCATCGTGAAACGCATCTAAAAGAAAAGGGCTGTTTAGAGAACATACTTCGCCAATAGCGTGATTTACTCCTTTATCAAGGGCAAGTATGATAAACGCTTCAACTTTTTTTTCTACTTCGGTTTTGTCTTGGCTTAGCTCATCAAGACCTTTGTCTTTTATTCTATCTTTTGCTTCTTTAAAAAGCAAGTCTAATTCTTTTTCCACTTTTTCTAATTGATAAAAGGTGGCTTCCTTTTCAGGAGCTTGCTCTTTAATTATCTCTTCAGAAAGAGGTTGCTCGTATAGGTTAGGTTTTTCCTCGAATCTACTTTTCATTGATTAGTTTTTCCTTTATTCTTTTAATTTCAGCGTCAAACATTTGATCTAGGTTAGGAAACTTATTGTAAAGGAATTGTCCTGCCTCATCTTGTTTCTCTGCTTCCAAGAGCCTATTTAATTCTTTGGCTTCTTCATCATTTAATTCATTTAAAAGCTGAAGCAGGACATTTCCAAAAACAACGTCAGCTGTTTTTTCAAGAAGTTCTTTTTTCTTCTCATTAGGTATGTCTTGTAAATCTAATTCTTCTAAAAGTGTTTTTTTGAAATCCATAATTTTGTTTTTAATATGATTATGCTGGAGCTTCATTTCCCCCTGATTTTGTATCATCTTGTGCTTTGCCTACCATTGCATTAAATTCAGGGATTTTATCTTCTAAAAGCTCTACTATTTTTTCTTGATTATTTTCTTTAGCTAATTTGTCTAATTCTTCTAATGTTTCCTTGTCTAGTGCATTTATTGCTCTATTAAAAAGTCTTTCAAGGAATGCTTGTTGCATAGCACCAGCATCCATTGTGTTTTTAAACTTTAAGGCAAGGTGTGCAGTGTCTGTGTTTTTATTGTAAAAGGCTTGGGCTAAGCTATTCATTAACTCTGGTTTATTAATCTCAACACTCTCTTTTTTTTCTTTTACTCTACCCCCTCCTTCTAATTTCTTAAATCCTAAGTCAGCTAGTTTAGTCATTGCCATACCGTAGAGTGCTCCTGCAAAAGGTCCTCCAATAAGAGTTGATTTAGAGGCGATGCCAAGAGCTTCTAAAATTGGAATAGATGCTCCTGCTCCTACTCCTAAAAAGCCTCCACCAAGTGCCGCCATTGAGGCATAAGGGATTAAGGTTCCTACGCCAAGCGCAAGAGATACAGTGATGACTGCTTTGCCCACTTTTTTTAATTTTTCGTAAAGTTCTTTTCTGCTTTCATCAAGTTCTTCTGCTTCCTTGTCTTGATTGTTTGATTCTTTATTCAAGGTTGCCTCAGCACTTGCTACTGCTTTGTTGATTTCTTGGTCTACTGGTTTAGGTTCTGCTCTTAGACTTTCAATCCGAGCTAAAAGTTCGGCGTTGCCTTTAGCTTGCTTTTCAAGTTCATCCAATCTCTGGTCAAGGCTTTTTCTTAGCTCACCAATTCTTTGATTGAATTCTTCCGTTACTTTTACAAGTTCTTGATTAGATTCATCGATTACTTGCTTTAAAATGCTTTCAGGTGTTTCAGGTTTAGGTTCTTTAACAGGTGGTTCTGTAGGTGTTTCAACAGGTGTTTTTGTTTCGCCTTTTAATTCAGCTAGTCTTTTTTGTGCTTCAGTGTAGAATGGACTGCCCGGTGTGCTATCTTTTAAAAAGCCTTCAAGAGCTTCAATCTCTTTTTCTTCAGATGTTTCTGTATTGCCTTCTAATTCATCCAATCTTTGCTTTGCTTCCTCGTATAATGGACTGCCAGGCGTGCTTTCATTTAAGAAACTTTTTAAAGCTTTAACTTCTTCTTCAGGAGAAATAGTTTCTGGAATATCTACTAATTCCTCTTTTTCGGGTTCAGCTGGTTCTTCTTTTTTAGTTTCAAGCAGTTCCGCCTTTATTTTCTCTAAGTTCTCAAGCTCGTCTAGTGCTTTTTGGAGGATTCTTTTATTTTGAAGACGATCACGAATGTTTGTATCCTTTTCTGCATCGTGACCTTTTTTTATAATTTCATTAAGGAATTTTTCCTTTTCGGCAAGAATGGCTTCTAGGTCTTCTCTAGCAAAAGTTTCTTTAGGGTTAGGAAATTCTATATCAAGGTCTTCTATTTTTCTTTTAAGGGTATCAACAGCTGCTGGATTATCAGCTTTACTTTCTAAATCAAGAATTCTGCTTTTCTTTTCTAAGAAGCTTGAAATCTGTTCTCTATTAGTTGTTTCTTGTTCTGGGGTTTTTTCTTTATTTTCCATAACAATTTTAATTATTTATTATTTAGTAAAGTTTACCATTTTAATAAAAAAAGTAAACTAAATCCTTCTTAGTCTTTCCATAATCTGACTGTCAATGGCTTTTCTATCGGAACCATGCTTGAGCAGATAATATTCTTTAATCTTTTTTGAAAGCTCTGTATTGGATTTACTTGGAGCAAATGTTTTGCCATCAAAAGGTTTTGACATTTTCCCCTCTACCATAAGTCTTGTGTAGAAGTGGAAGTTGTCTTGTCCTGTTAAGTCTTTTAAATTAAAGGTAGGTTCAAATTGTTTTTGCATAAATTCTCCGTCCTCTACTCCGATTCTAAAGACAACCATACTTCCAATGTTTCCAAAAACAGAGTCTCTGATAAGCTCAGGAAGTTGCCCTATAAACTGGTGAGAAACGGTTAAACATAGTCTGTATTTCCTTGCCTCGGATAAAATAGTGGAAATGCTATCTGTGGCAAAGTTTTGAAACTCATCAATGTAAAAGTAAAAGTCTTTTCGCTCGTGCTCTACTTGATCAACTCTTGAAAAGGCTGCCATAACAAGCTTGCCTACAATGATTAAGCCTAAAAGAGAGGAATTAAGCTCTCCTAACTTACCTTTAGAAAGGTTAATAAGGAAAATCTTTTTATGATCCATTATCTCCCTAAAGTTAAAAGTGCTTTTTTCTTGTCCAATAATAGGTCTTACATAGTCATTTGTAATAAAAGTATTGAATTTAGAGGTGATATAGGGCACCATATTTTGAAGGGCAGCATCTCCTCCTGCTTTTTCTGCTTCTTTTTCCCAAAAGTCTTTTACAATAATGTTTTGGCATTTAAAAAGTAATCTTCTTCTAAAGGAGGCATCTGATAATACTCTAGGAACTTCAATTAAGGTATAGGTTTCATTAGGGTCATCCATTAAAAGCAAAAGTGCGTTTTTGGCATATTGTTCAAACATAGGTCCGCCTGTTTGCTTTAAATCGTATAGTTTATCAAATATGTTGATTAGTTCGTTTACAATAAAAGTTTTTTGTTCGGGATGATTAACATCATATTCAAGCATATTTAAGCCAACACATCTTTCAAGGTCTCCTGGGTCAAACAAAACAACATCTTTTAATCTGTTTTCTGGTATTTTGCCTAAAATGTCTTCTATTAAATCTCCATGCGGGTCAATTACGGCAAGCCCATCACCATTTAAAATATCTTGCTCTATTAGGTTAGATAAAAAAGCGGATTTACCAGTACCAGTTTGTCCTATTGTATAGATATGTCTTCTTCTGTCGTCTGTTCCAATTTTAATATTAGTTTTAGTTCCTCTAAAGTCATTAAAGCCTAAAAGAAGACCTTGCTTTGGAATATCTATTGGAGCAGGTGCTGACCTTGACAAAAGCTCTGATACATGTGGTGTCTTTGAAAAGGGAGTGCCAAAGTGGAAAATACTGGCAAGCTCTTCTGTGCTTAAAGTGAGCTTGTTTTTTTTATCAAAGGTTCTAAAGCTAAAGTTAAAAGCTAGGTTTTTAGCTTTTCTTCCTTTTGCATTTAAAATTTTGAAACTGTTTAAATCAGGGGCGCTAAATTGGTCAAAAACACTTACAATTTGTCTAAATTCATATTCTCCTGCTTCTTTTGATTTAGCAGAAACAAAAACTCTAATGTTTGCATCAAAATTATGTTTAGAGAGCTTACTTTCAAGGCTTTTTAAAAGGGCTTCGTTTACTTTACTTGCTTGGTTTTCTTTTTCTGCCTTGAATAAAGAGAGAATGTTTGTGTCTGATAAGGCAGAATAAAAGCCTTTGCCTTTGGCAACTTCATTTAAAATCTGCTTGCCTCTAGTTTTCCAACTACTGGATCCATTTTTAACTACTAATTGAAT
>JAAZMU010000076.1 GCA_012798645.1 Patescibacteria group bacterium
GGTGATATTTTTGAATTTGTAAAAAGAATAGAAGGGGTTGAATTTTATGACGCCCTTAAAATTTTAGCAGAAAAAGCAGGGGTAAAACTTAAAAGTTATAACAAAAGTAATTTAAAAGATAGAACTGAAAGACAAAAAATATCAGAAGTTTTAGAACAGGCTTTAAAGTTTTTTGAATACTATATTCATAACTCTAAAAAAGGGACAAGAACAAAGGAGTATTTAGTTAAAAGAGGTTTTAGTGAAGAACTAATAAAAGAATGGAGAATAGGGTATGCGCCTGATAGTTTTGATAAGCTTTCTAAGTTTTTAGAGAGTAGAGGGTATAATAAAATGATTATTGAAAAAGCAGGATTATCATTTTTAAAAGCAAACCAGGAATTGTGCGATAGGTTTAGGTCTAGAATAATTTTTCCTTTTTTTGGTATAAACTCTGAGTTAATTGGATTTACAGGGAGAATATTTGAAAAGGATGATTTTGCTAAATATTTAAACACACCTTCAACAATTTTGTATGATAAGAGTAGAGCGCTTTTTGGTATAGATAAGGCTAAGGTTGAAATAAGGAAAAAAGATCAATGTATTTTAGTTGAGGGCAATGTTGATTGTATTTTAGCTCATAGTGCAGGAACAAAGAATGTAATTGCTGTTTCAGGCACAGCTTTAACAGATATGCATTTGAGGATTATAAAAAGATATACATTAAATTTAGTTTTTGCTTTTGATATGGATAGTGCAGGGGCAAAGGCAACTGAGCGTGCTATTGATTTAGCGAGAAGTATGGAATTTAATGTTAGTGTTTTAGACTTAGGCAAAGAAAAAGACCCTGCAGATGTGATTTTAAAACAGGGTAAAGATAGCTGGATTAAAATTGTAGATAAGGCAGAGGACATAATGGACTTTTATTTCAGGAAAGCTTTTTTGGGGAAAGATATTAATAATGTTTTTGATAAGAAAAAAATAGCAGAAGAGCTTTTACCTCAAATTAAGAAATTGAATAATAGTATTGAGCAAGCACATTTTATTCAGAAGTTAGCACGGAAATTAATGGTAAGGGAAGAGGATTTAAGAAAAGAGTTTTCAAAAGTAAGGGTAGATAAAGTGGAGAAAAAGGAGATTATTGAAATTAAGGATAATTTATCACAGAAAGAAAAAATAGAAAAAAAGTTTTTAAAACTTTATTTAATAAACAAAATAGATGTAAAGGAAATTCTTTATTTATTTTCTCCTAAGTACAGAGATATTTTAGAGAAAATAGCTAAAGGGGAAGAAATAGAAGATAAAGGTTTTTTAAGCGAAATGTTTTTTGGGGCAGACAAAGAAAAACAGCTCCTTAGAGAAAATGAAGTTACTGCTTCTGAGGAAATTAAAAATTGTATTAAAAATTTAAAAAGAATATTTCTAGAAGAAAAGAAAAGAAATTTAAGTTTAAAAATTAAAAATGAAAAAGATCCAAAAGTAATAGAGAGATTAATGGAGGAGTATTTAAATTTAATTAAATAAGGTTATGGTTAAAATTAATAAAAAAAGAAAAGTTTTAAATAATGAGAAAATAGAACAGATTTTAAGAAAAGGGAGAACAAAAGGATTTGTTACTTTTTCTGAGATTTTGCATTTTTTTCCGAATATAGAGGATAGCATTTCTGAAATAGAAGAACTTTTATCTATACTTGAGAATAGTAGTATAGATGTAAAAGAATCTAGGGGGTATCTAGGGAAAGAAGAACTTTTAAAAAGAAGAGTAAGAGCGCTTGGGGGATTTTCACGTATTGATTCTATTCAAACCTATTTAAAAGAGATAGGTAAGGTTAAACCAATTACTGCTAGAGAAGAAAAAGAGCTGGCAAAAAGAATTGAAGCAGGAGATTTAGAGGCAAAAAGGAAAATGATAGAGGCAAATTTAAGACTTGTTGTTTCTATTGCAAAGAAATATGTGGGAAGGTCTCCTAATTTAACACTTTTGGATTTAATTCAGGAAGGGAACTTAGGCTTATTTAGGGCAGTTGAAAAATTTGATTGGCGGAAAGGTTTTAAGTTTTCTACTTATGCAACATGGTGGATAAGACAAACAATAACAAGAGCTTTGGCAGATCAGGCAAGGACAATTAGAATACCAGTTCATATGATAGAAACATTAACTAAATATACTCAAGCAAAAAGAAGGTTGCTTCAAGATTTAGGAAGAGAACCTTTAGTGGAAGAGATTGCTGCAGAAATGGAACTTGAAACTGATAAAGTTAGGTATTTAGAAAAAATATCTCAAAAGGCAGTTTCGCTTGAAACGCCTGTTGGGGAAGATGACAAAGATAGTGTTCTTGGTGAATTTATAAAAGATGAAAAGCAAGAATCTCCAGCTACAAAAGCTGGGAGAAGTTTGTTAAAAGAACATTTAAAAGAGATCTTTAAGGATTTGAGTGAACGGGAGCAAGAAATTTTGAAAATGAGGTTTGGTTTAAAAGATGGAGCTACTTATACATTAGAGGAGGTGGGACAAAAGTTTAATGTCACTCGTGAGAGAATAAGACAAATTGAAGCCAAAGCGCTTGAGAAAATTAGAAAGCACAAAGGGCTTGAAAAATTAAAAGGTTATTAATAAAAAATTATGTTTTTAAAATCAAAAAAGTTTTGGATTGGCATAGGTATATTTTTAGTTTTAGTACTTTTTTTATATCCAAAAGAAAAAAGTATTTCATACGAAGTTATTAAAGTGGAAAGAGGTGATTTAGTACAAACAGTTGATGTTACAGGTAAAATTAAATCAGAAAATAATATTTTCCTTTATTTTGAAGCAAGTGGAATAATTGATAGAATTTATGTTGCTGAAGGAGAAAGAGTAAGAAGAGGGGATGTACTTGCAAAATTAAATTTAGACAATCTTAATTTTTTAATTAAACAAGCGGAAGCTAATTTAAATCAAAAAGTGGCTGGGGTTTCTGAGGAGCAAATTAATGTTTCTCAAAAGCAAATTGATTCAGCAGAGATTGCATATAGGAAAGCAGAATTGAATTTAGAGAATGTAAAAAGTTTAGGAGAGGAGAACTTAAGAAGTAGATATATTTCAATGGTTGATATTTTAGATGATACTTATATTAAATTATTTGATGTTTTGAAATTCAGTGAAAATGTTAAGGATTTATATTTTTCAGGATTATCCCAGGAAGATATATCTATTAAAAATGATATAGAGTATAAGATAAAAGAAAATGTAAATATGGCAAAGGATTGTCTTGATAATGCTAAAGAAACAAAATCAATAGAGGATATTCAAAATGCTTTTTTGAAAATAGATCAAAGCGTAAAAGAGGCAGTAGAAACATTATTACATATTAAAAGTGCATCAGAAGGTGTAAAGTATAAAGACATTATATTGCCTACTATTAAAACAGCGCTAGATCAAAATAAATTAACTTTAAGCAATTCTCAGATTACTTTAACTAATTTGCAAAATGAAGTTTCGCTATTAAAACTTCAGAACGAGAACAATATAAATGCATCTAAAGTTTTGCTTGAAGAGGCTGAGGCTTATTTAGAGCTTCAAAAGGCAAACCATGAATTACTTATTGCGCCTTTAAGGGATGTTGACTTAGCATATTTAAGGTCTGTTTTAGATCAAGCAGTTTTAAATAGGAATAAAGCAATTATTTATTCCCCCCTAGAAGGTGTTATAACTAAGGTGAATAAAAAACAAGGCGAGCTTATTTCTATGGCGGAGCCAGTTTTTGAGATATTATCTCCTAAATATCAAGTAGAAGTTAATATACCTGAAACAGATATTATTAAAATAAATGTGGGGGATAAGGCAGATATGAAATTAGATGCAATAGAAAATATTACTTTTTTAGCTGAAGTAACATCAATCAATCCTGCCTCAACTTCAATTCAAGATGTTGTTTATTACAAAGTTATACTAAGTATTTTAGAGGAAGACAGTAGAGTCAAGCCTGGAATGACAGCAGATATTTTAATTTATACAGATAAAAGGGAGGATGTTCTTTACATTCTTTCAAGAGGTATTTTAACTGATAAAGAAAGGAAGTTTGTTAGGGTACTTAATGAAGACGGGGAAATAATAGAAAAGGATATTGAGGTTGGTCTTAGCGCAGATGATGGAAAACGAGAAATACTTTCAGGAGTTTTGGAGGGAGAAGAAATAGTTTTAAAAATAAAAGATGCTAATTAAGATTAAAAATATTAAAAAGGAATTCTATAGTGATGAGATTTCTACAAAAGTGCTTCATGGAATTTCTTTTGATATTCAAAAAGGAGAATTTGTTTCTATAATGGGTCCTTCTGGGTCAGGTAAATCAACTTTAATGCATATTTTAAGTTTTTTAGATAAGGCAAGTAGTGGCGAATATTTTTTTGAAGGGAAAGATGTTTCAAAATTTTCAGATGACAGGCTTGCTGATATGAGGTCAAAAAAAGTGGGCTTTATATTCCAATCATTTAATTTACTCTCTAGTTTAACCGTGCTTGAAAATGTGACATTACCTTTAATTTATTCGAATGCTACAAACAAAGATGAAAAAGGAAAATATCTTTTAGAACAGTTTGGGCTAAGCCATAGATTAAATTTTAATCCAACAAAACTTTCAGGTGGGGAAAAACAAAGAGTAGCTATTGCAAGAGCTCTTGTAAATGATCCAGAGGTAATTTTTGCAGATGAACCTACTGGGAATTTAGATTCAAAATCAGGTCTTCAAGTAATGAAAATTTTACAAGGATTAAATAAAAAAGGAAATACTATAATTTTAGTTACTCACGAAAAAGCTACTGCAAACCATGCAAAAAGAATCATAAGGATTAGGGATGGCTTGATTGTAAGCGATGAAAATGTTTTAAATCAAGAAACTGCAAAAGAAAATAGTGAGCTTGAAAAATAATGCATATTTTAGAATCTATTAAAATATCTCTTAAAATGCTATCCAGGAAAAAGATGCAATCTTTTTTAACGATGCTTGGTATTGTTATAGGAGTCATGGCAGTTGTTATTGTTTTGTCTTTAGGAGAGAGTGCAAAAGAGTTTGTTTTGGGAGAAGTTAAAACAATAGGAACAGATTTAATCGCAATAACTCCTGGGAAGGTTGGTGAGAGGATTCCAGCAAGTGCTTTTGGCGTGGTTAATACAAGTTTAAAGTATAAAGATGGTGAGAAGTTAGAAAAAATGTATCATCCAAACATTGATGAAGTAGCAATGTATGTTCAGGGGAATAGCAATATAGTATTTGAGGACAATGCGTTGAATTCTTCTTTTGTAGGCTCTACTGAAAGTTATATTATTATTGAAAAAGCGAAAATAAAGGCAGGGAGATTCTTTACCAAAGAAGAAGAGCAAGGATTGGCTCGTGTTGTAGTCCTTGGGTCAAAGTTAGCAGAAGAATTGTTTGGTGAGCAAGACCCTATTCAGCAGAAAGTGAAAATAAAGAATATGAATTTTAGAGTGATTGGAGTGTTTGAGGAAAAAGGAGGAAGTATGTTGCAAGATCAAGACAAGACTGTTGTTGTTCCAATTAAAGTAGCACAAAAATTATTGCTTGGTATAAATCACATTAATTTTATTAGAATAAAAGTAAAGGATGAAAGTTTAATAGATTCTACGATTGAAGATGTGGCAGAATCTTTAAGAGAAAGCCACAATATTAGTTCTTTTGAAGATGATGATTTTAGAATAAATACATCAGCAGAAGCTCTTGATACATTAAATATTATAACAGATGCATTGAAATTCTTTTTAGTGGCTGTTTCTTTTGTGTCACTTATTGTGGGTGGTTTTGGAATAATGAATATTATGCTTGCAACAGTTGAAGAACGGATTCAAGAGATAGGACTTAGAAAAGCACTTGGAGCGAAGGAGGGACAAATAGTTTCTCAATTTTTAATTGAAACAGTGGCAATAACTTTTTTAAGTGGTCTTATTGGTATTATCTTAGGTATATCAATATCATTTATTGCTTATAAAGTAATTACGGCATTAAATTTAAAGTGGGTATTTCTAGTTCCGATCGATTCTATAATATTTGCCACAGTTATTTCTATAACAATTGGACTTGTTTTTGGAATTTTTCCAGCTAAAAAAGCAAGCAAGTTAGACCCGATTGAGGCATTGCGTTATGAATAGTTTAAAAATAGCTTACAACAATTTAAAAAAGAATAAGTCACGAACAATTTTAACTATGATTGCAATAGCACTTGGTATTTCAATTTTAATTATTATGGTAGCAACAGGGGGTGGACTTAAAAAAATGGTTTTGAGTGAGGTTGATGGTTTTGGGTTTGATATGATTTCTGTTGAAACAAGGATACCAGGTAAAAAAAGGGATACCTCAGCTACTGATTTTGCTAAAGGAATTACGATAACAACATTTAAGAATAAGGATGTTTCAAGACTTAAAAAGCATGAGAACGTAGAGTCTATTTATGGTTTTGTAACAGGACAGGAAGTTATTAGGCGGGGAAATGAAGATAGAAATATATTAATTTTTGGATATGGAGCAGGTGCACCTGATGTGCAGAGAATGGATATAGAGGAGGGACGGTTTTATACTGAGGATGAGGAAAGTTCAATAAGTTCAGTTATTGTTTTAGGTTCAGAATTAAAGGAGATTCTTTTTGGTGATGATGATCCACTTTTGCAAACTGTATATGTTAGAAA
>JAAZMU010000077.1 GCA_012798645.1 Patescibacteria group bacterium
AAAGAAAGCACAAGGAAATAGTGCATTTTGTTTCAAAACCTGCTTTTGATATTGTTTCTCTAGGCCCAAACATTATTAAAACTTTACTAGAGAGTAAATTAATCGTAGATGCTAGTGATTTATTCACTCTTAAAAAAGGAGACTTGCTAAAACTTGAAGGTTTTAAAGATAAAGCCTCAGATAATTTAATCAATGCCATTGAAAACAGCAAACAGGTCACACTTCCTCGCTTTTTAATTGCTCTTTCCATTAAAAATGTTGGTGCTGAGACCGCAAACATTTTAGCTGATAAATTCTACACTTTAGAAAATATTATGCAAGCAAAAAAACAAGACCTAGAAAACATTTATGATATAGGGGAAATAGTGGCTAGCTCAATTTATTCTTTTTTTAAAGAGAAAAGCAACCTAGATTATATTGAAAAACTTTTTAAAAATGGAGTAAATATCGTGTATGAAGAAAAAAAGAACACTCTAAAAGGACTAACCTTTGTTTTAACGGGAACACTTTCAAGTATAGGTAGGGAAAAAGCAAAAGAAAGTATTAGAAAGCTAGGAGGGAGCATTGCCTCTGCCCCTAGTTCAAGCACTAGCTATGTAGTTCTTGGCAAAAACCCAGGCTCTAAATATGAAAAAGCTAAGCAGTTAGGTCTTAAAATATTAAACGAAAAAGAGTTTTATGAACTTATTAAGCCATCTTAAGAAAATTGATTGGATCATTGTAGTAGCAATTTTTGGTTTGTCTATTATGGGTCTTATCTCTATTTATTCTTCTTCTTTAGTTACCCAAGACTTTTCCGCTTTTTACAAGCAAATTACATTTTTAATTATTGCTTTTTTAATTATGCTTTTTGTCTCTTTTTTTGATTATAGAAAACTAAGAGAAAACTCTAATTTAATTTTAATCTTTTATATGCTCTGTATGGCTCTTCTAGTTGGTGTGCTTTTTATGCCAAGCATTAGAGGTATTTCTTCTTGGTATCAGATAGGGGTGTTTAACTTTGGCCCAATTGAACCTACAAAGCTTGCTTTAATCTTGCTTTTATCAGTTTTTCTAGCCAAAAGACATAATCAAATATATGATTTTAAAAATATAGTTTTCTCTGGTTTTTATGCCATGCTCCCTTGTATTTTAGTTTTTCCTCAACCTGACTTTGGCTCCATTATCATATTCCTCTCCATCTGGATCCTTATGCTCATTATATCCGGCATAAGAAAAAAACATTTAATTGCTTTAGCCTTTATCTTTGCTACACTTTTTGCCTTTGCCTTTACTTTTTTAATGGCAGATTATCAAAAAGCAAGAATTACAGATTTTCTTTCCGATGAAACAGACTTATTAGACGCTGATTGGAATAAAGACCAGGCTAGAATAGCCATTGGTTCTGGAGGATTACTAGGTAAAGGAATTGGCAATGGCTCTCAAGCTCAGTATGGGTTTCTTCCTATTCCAAAGTCTGATTTTATATTCTCAGCCATAGCAGAAGAAACTGGGTTTATAGGCGTAGTAATACTTGCAAGCCTCTACTTTCTGATTTTCTATAGAATCCTTAAAATCAGTATTCTTTCAAAGTCCAACTTTGCAAGGCTTTTTTTAGCAGGTTGGGCTATTTCCATTTTTGTGCAAATGTTTATCAATGTATTTATGAATTTAGGAGTTTTGCCAGTGGTGGGCTTGCCACTTCCTTTTGTAAGCTATGGCGGTTCAAATCTTATCTTTAATTTTATTGCCTTAGGAATATTACAAAATATTAAGATTATTGAAACTTAAAAAATAATTATGTCAAGATTTACATCTATTTTAAGATATGCTAAAATTAGAGAAAGTCTTTAAAACTTGACAGTTTTTTATTTTTTTGGTATGTTTATTGCGTTAATAATTTAATTTAAGCTACCTTGATTTTTTCAAATTCATTACTTAGTTAATATTAAATAAACCCTCTTTAATCAAAAGGGTGCTTTTTTGTTTATGCTTTATGAAAACTAAAAATTTTAGTAAGTCAAAAATAAGGAAAGAGATCCCAAACTTGATTTTTATGCAAAATGCAAGCGGAGATCAATTTTGGGAAAAAGAATTAAAAGCCCTGTTTGATGAAATTTCTCCTGTTAAAGATTATACTCAAAAAGAATACGAATTATACTTCCAAGATTATTCTTTAGGAAAACCTAATTATGATTCTGGCTTTGATGCTAAAGAAAACAATGATTCCTATGTTGCTCCTCTAAGAGTTAAAATTCAGCTCAAAAACCTTAAAACAAAACAAACTTCTACTCAAG
>JAAZMU010000078.1 GCA_012798645.1 Patescibacteria group bacterium
AGACACACTTCTTTTGCTAAAGTTGACCTCACTCCTATTATCAAAGAATCAGATCTTCAAATCAAACCCGAAGACCTAAAAATTGACTATTTCAGGGCTTCTGGTCCAGGAGGGCAATATGTAAACAAAAGGGATTCTGCAGTGAGAATAACTCACCTTAAAACTGGTCTTGTTGTTTCTTGTCAAGCTGAAAGGTCACAAGGAGCTAACCGAGAAAAAGCAATGCATATGCTTTTATCAAAACTCCATATCTTAGAAGAAGAAAAAAGAAAACAAGCCATTGCAAAAGAAAAAGGCGAACAAGTTTCAGCAGGCTGGGGCAATCAAATCAGGTCGTACGTCCTCCACCCTTACAAAATGGTAAAAGACTTGAGAACTGGAGTAGAAACCTCAAACACGGATGCTGTTTTAGATGGAGAATTAGATTTATTCATTGAAGAAGAGATTAGGCAATTAGATTAAAAACAAAGTTTGCTTTTTTATTCCATTAGTACTACAATTAAAAGCATAAAAGCAATGATATATTTCAACAATGTCTCCAAAGATTACAATCTAGAACTCACAAGAGAAATCAAAAGAGCCTTAGAAAATATTAACTTAGAGATTAAAAAAAATGAGTTTGTTGTTTTGTGTGGCAAAACTGGCTCAGGCAAAACAACTATTATGAAGCTCATCTCAGGAGAGGAAAAACCTAGCTTTGGAGAAGTCAAAGTAGGGGGTTTAAGTGTTAAAAACCTTAAACAAAATCAAATCAGAAACTTAAGACAAAAGATTGGCTTTGTTTTCCAAGATTTTAAACTTTTACCCTACAAAACAGTTTTTGAAAACATTGCTTTTGCACTTGAAGCAAACAATTTTAAAGACGACTTTATTCAAAAGCAAGTCTTAAATACGCTTAAAGTTGTTAATTTAGAAGATAAGCTAGACGCACTTCCAAGCGAACTCTCAGGCGGAGAAAAACAAAGAGTTGCCATTGCCCGCGCCCTTATTAGAAACCCTGAAATCATTTTAGCAGATGAGCCTACGGGTAATTTAGACCCCTACAACACAAGAGACATTATTAAGCTTCTTTTAAAGATTAACTTGAATAATTCCACTGTTATCTTGTCGACGCATAATAAGGATGTTGTGAATAGTATACAAAAAAGAGTGATCACCTTGGAACAAGGAAAAATCTTAAGAGACGAAAAACAAGGTAGATACGTAATTTAAAGCCTATGTTAAAAAGAATATTTAAAAACGGCTGGCACAATTTTATTAGACAAGGAAGCCTTAGCTCAGGAGCTACTTTTGCTATACTCCTCGGAGTATTAGTGGCGGTTGGTCTTTTTTTATTCCATGGTTTAATGAATTATGCCATTGAAGAAGTAGAAAGCAAAATTGACATTTCCCTTTTCTTTAATGAGGAAGTTTCAAGAGAGGAAATCTTAGAATTCAAAGCAGAGCTTGAAAAATTAGAAGAAGTCAAGGCAATTACTTTTGTCTCTAAAGAAAAAGCCTATGATTCTTTTGTTGAAAAACACGAAGACTTAATTTACATTGAAGCCTTAAGAATTATTGAAGTTAATCCTTTTTTAGCTTCTTTAAGGATAGTGGCTAAAGATCCAAAAGACTACAAAGCCATCTCTACCTTTATTGATTTAAGCGAAGACGCAGAAGATTTAATCTACAAGAAAGACGACTTTTTTAAAGAGGAAGTCATTCAAAAAATTGAAAGCATTAGTGCTAATGTAAGGGTAGTGGGAATAGG
>JAAZMU010000079.1 GCA_012798645.1 Patescibacteria group bacterium
AGTTCTTATAAATGTATTGTTTGCAATAAGTTTTATATTGTCATTAATTATTATACCTACCTCTTCCTCTACTTCCCTTTTTAAAGTTTTTTCTAGAATATTCCAAACATTTCCTTTTGTTTGCTCTGCTTTACCTCCAGGGATTGTCCATTTGAGAGGGTCATGTTTCTCGTTTAGACTTCTTTGCGAAATTAATATCTTATTATTTTTTACAATTAGCGCATTTGTGATTATCGAATAAAGCATATATACAAAAATTCACTAATTTTAAATATTACCCTTAGGAGTGATAACAAAGTCTAAATCAAAACGAAAAGAAGGCCATTTAGAAGCATCGCTGCCATACTCTAGCACAAATTCATTATAGGCTTTTTCTATAAATACTTCGTCCATTAATTTAAAAGTTTGATCGACTTCGCTCCACTTGTACACTTCAAAAAAGCTTTCTTCAACTAGTGTATCACCTTCGCATCTTTCGCAAAATGTTACATTCCACGCATCACATTCATCGCTGTGTATGTATTTTTCACTGTAACCTGTAATTACCAAAACTCCATTTTCCTCATAAAGACTTTTATGCTTATTATAAACTTCCCCTTTAAAATCCCTTTCTTCATAATAAAAAACATATTTTAACTTCCCTTCATATATTCTAAAAAAAACAATGTTATCATAACCTTCTATACAGCCTCCAGTGCTTGCATTTCCAGAATTCCCTGCAAAGAATGGTTTTTCTCCATGTAAAAAATATCTTGGTTTTATATCAAGGGCATATCCAATATGATAATTAAGCCAATCAACTCTATCTATTGTAAAAGTTTCTCTTTTCCTTTCTATTATAAAGCTGTGTCCTATCCTATCTCCTGCATGAGGAAAACTAACTAAGGCAACATCATTATCGTTTAAAATGTCAAACTTTCCTCTTTGAACTTCGGATACATAATTAGGGTCAAAACCAGCACAATAATCCCGCTCCTCTGTATCACACTCTTGACGGCAAAGATCAATAAGGTAGTCAATTAATTTCTCATCTGAATAAAATATAGCATCTGTTAAATCTCCTGTAATGCTTAAAGGCTCTAACCTATTGCCCATTCTATAAATCGTATCCGAAACATTATCTCTACTTAAAGTAATTTTACTCATTACACAAGTAGGACATCCGCCATGGGAGCCTATTGCTCCATAATCGCAAGTAATATTTCGTCTTGAATAACCTTCTGGGATTTCATAGTCATTTGGTGTACCAGTACCAGGACAATAAGCCTCAGTCCAAAACTCAACAAAGTCAGGTGCATTGTTTGTGACTATCTCTGTTGCATTAGCAAATATCTTATTAGAATCATAAAAGATAAATTGCTTATAAATAGCATTCCATCTTAGAGCAATATTATTATTTTCAAAGTCTACGTTTGGGGTATTTCCGCTAGAAATTAGCTCAAGGTCGTTTATGTGATAGATTCTCTTACTATTAGAAAGCTCTCCAACAAAAAACTCAGGAAGGTCATCCAACAATTTAAGTGGATTATTCTTAAACAATATGTGAGATGCTTTTCCAACTAAGATATTTACATTGAAAGCTTCATCCATAATTAAAATTAAGTGTCCATCTTCGGGGCTATTAACTGTGGCCACAATAATTTCCTTGTCAGGAGTCTTGAAATCAAAATATCCTTTTGAAATTTCTAAACTTCCAGAGTTAGTAAGGATTGAGTGTAAAAGGTCTTGGAATATATTTATGTCGGAAAAAAACGCATAGTCATCAACTTTTGCTTTTCCTAATTTAAGGCTAAAACTTTCTAGTTTTTCATCAGAACAACACTTATCATTAAAATGAAGAAAGGATTCTTGACAATTTACTTCACTACAATCTTTGGGCTTAGAAACTATTTCCTTTATTTTAAAAAGATTAAAAGTCTCAATTTCTTGAATAGGCTCATCAATCTCAACTTCTTTCATCGGCTTACTATCCTTTATTAAAACTACTACTGCTATTAGCACTATTAATAATGTTAAAGTAGCAATTGTGATGATATTTTTTTTGTTCAAAATCTTATTTTTTTATTTAAATTATAATCTCTAAACAATGTCTCTTTCTGGTATAATATTTGTAAAATCATTTACTCCATAAAACACTTCTTTTTTACTCAAAATATTCTGTGCGGTAACAAATTTTTTCTCTCCTCTAGCCATTTCTTTGTCAAAATCTGCCCCCATAGTATAAATACTTGGAAATTTTCCAGCAGTTGTATTAGTAGGGTTTGATGGATCGTAAATATATTGTCTCCCACTATCTCTAATAACAATAAAACTATGTGCATCAGAAAACTCAAGATCCTCCCCACCAGCCTCATTCCAAAGCACATCTCCGCTAAAAAAACTAGAACAAACTCCTTCTTCTTGTAAATATACTTGCGCAAGTGTAGCAATTTCTACACATGCAGCAACGTTTTTATCAAAAACATCACTTAATTTAATTCCCTCACCTTTTTCCTTATAAAGCTCTTCTCTCATTTCTAATCTTTTGGAATTTTCAGGGCACAAAACTTCAAGTTTCTCAGTAAAAGCAAGAAGCCTTGCAAATAACTTTTCGTCAATTTCTGTTCCCACCAAATCTAACCATCCTCTCAATTTTGACAAGTCATATCTTTCCGCTAATTCATGCGTCTCATCAATAAACGTTTTAAAACTTTCAAAATCACCTGCGATTTTAATATCTGTTTCATTAGAAAAAATACTTCCTCCTCCTGCAGGAATAGCATCTCCATTCTCAAATTTAAATACCTCAAAACAATGTCCAAAAGAATGTTTAATTCTTTCTGACCATTCTTGACTTTGCTTTTCTAGATTATTCCCCCCTATTTTAAATTGTTCAAAACTCATAACTTTATTCTTAACTTCAATATGACATTTAATAATAAAAATGTACAATGTACATCGTATGTATTCTATATCAATACTCTTTATTCTCTTTTTTCTCTTTGCCTAACTCTGCAAACTTTGTTTGCATTGTAGGATTCTCATAAACTAATTTTTTAATGGTTAAATCATCGGCCTTATTATTAGCAAGGCGAATTACTAAGAATATATATGACAACAAACATCAAGAGTATCAAGATAAACTACAACGCTTAAATATTGAGCTTGAAGAATATACAACTGCAGACTATGAATATCAAACAACTGTTGCCACTGTTGTTTCTGTAGCACGGAGGGCAAGAGCTATATTTGAAAATAGTTCTGATATAGCAGGGAAAAGAACATTTTTAAATTACCTACTTCAGAACCCTACAATAAAGGACAGAAAGCTATATTTCTCAATAGCTCCTCCCTTCGATTCA
>JAAZMU010000013.1 GCA_012798645.1 Patescibacteria group bacterium
GATATAATGATTTTTGAAGATTCTATTTTTTAAATTTATATGCCTAGAAAATAGAATAATTAGCTAACTTGCTTTTATTCCTTTTTTAGGGTATACAATATATGTACACGAAGCGGTTTGGAGAAGTAGTATCTCGCCAGTCTCATAAGCTGGAGGCCTTGGTGCAATTCCAAGAACCGCAACATTTAAAGCCAGAGTAGCTCAGGGGTTAGAGCACTCGTTTCATAAGCGAGCCGTCGTGAGTTCGAATCTCACCTCTGGCACATAAGGACCCGTGGCGAAATTGGTTATCGTACCTCCCTGTCACGGAGGGGGCTGCCGGTTCGAGTCCGGTCGGGTCCGCATTTGCTTTTTTACCCCTTTTAAGATAGAATTATTGTATATGAAAATAGAAGATCTTAAAAAGGAAGCACTTCAAAAATTAGAGAAATCAGCTAGTATTGCTGATTTAGAAAATATAGAAAAAGAATATCTAGGGAAAAAGGGAAGAATAAGGGAGTTGTCCTTGTCTCTTAAAGACCTAGATTTAGAAGAAAGAAAACAAGCTGGCATTAAACTAAATAATCTATCTAATTCCTTAAAAGAAAAGCTTGAGCTTAAAAGGAAAATGATGAAGTTAATGCAAATTCAGGAAAAGGAAGAAAAAGAGTTTTTAGATATAACAATTCCTTCTCCTAAAATTAAGAGGGGACATATTCATCCACTTTCTTTAGCAAGAAAAGAATTAGAAGACATATTCACTCATTTAGGGTTTTCTATTGTTGAGGGTCCTGAAATAGAAGACGAGTGGCATAACTTTGATGCCTTAAATTTTCCTTTGAATCATCCTGCAAGAGAAATGCAAGACACCTTTTTTATTAAACAAAGAAAAAGAGAAGAGCTTTCCCAAAACGAAAAATTAATTTTAAGAACTCATACTTCCAATGTACAAACAAGATATATGGAAGCACACGTTCCCCCTATTAAAATAATCGTCCCTGGGAGAGTATTTAGAAGTGAAGCTACTGACGCAAGGCATGAAGTATGCTTTTATCAAATAGAAGGTCTTTTAGTTGATGAGAATGTTTCTGTGGCGAATTTAAAAGCAGTGCTTGAGAGTTTCTTGCAAGAGTTTTTTAGAAACAAAGAAGTTAAAATTAGATTAAGACCAAGCTACTTTCCTTTTGTTGAGCCAGGCTTTGAAGTTGATATGAGTTGCCTTGTTTGTAATCAAAAAGGATGCTCTACTTGCGGAAAAGAAGGCTGGATTGAGATTTTAGGCGCAGGTATGGTGCATCCAAATGTCTTTAAAAACTGCGGCTTAAACCCTAAGAATGTCACAGGTTTTGCCTTTGGAGTTTCCGTTGACAGGCTGGCTATGATGAAATACAAGATAGATGATATTAGATGGTTTCATAGTGGTGACCTAAGATTTTTAAAACAATTTTAAATTATGATTTTTTCCTATAACTTTTTAAATTCCTTTTTTAAAGAAAAGCTTCCTAGCATTAAAGAATTAAGCAATGAAATAACATTACATGCTTTTGAGGTGGAAAAGCCTCAAAAACAAGGGGATGATTATGCTTTAGACATTCAAATTATGCCAGATAGAGGAAGTGATGCCTTAAGTCATCTTGGAATGGCAAGAGAATGCTCTGCCATACTAGGCTTAAAAAGAAAAGAGATTGAAACAGACTTAGTAGAAGATGAGTCTTTAGATGTTAATAAGTTTTTGTCAGTTCAAGTTAAAAGCAAAGATTGTATAAGATACACGGCAAGGGTATTAACTGGAATTGAGGTTAAAGAATCTCCTAAATGGCTAAAAGATAGGTTAAAAGTGTGCGGGATTTCTCCAGTTAATAATATAGTGGATGTTACTAATTATGTTATGCTTGAATTAGGGCAACCATTACATGCTTTTGATTATGAAAAGCTCTCGGAAAACAAGGCTTTATTCATTAAAAATGCTAGAAAAAATGAAAAGATTCAAATCCTTTCTGGGGAGAAAATAAGGTTAAATAATAGTGTTTTAACCATAAGAGACGAAAAAGATGTTCTAGCAATAGCTGGTATAAAAGGCGGTAAAAAGGCAGAAATAGACGAGAGCACAAAAGCAATAGTGCTTGAATCTGCTAATTTTAGAGGCACTTCTATTTCTAAAACATCTAAGAAAATTAAATTAAGAACAGACTCTTCTTTTAGGTTTGAGCATAACATTGACCCGAATCTTACCATTTTGGGAGTTAATAGAGCTACCCATTTAATCCAAAAGTTAACAGGTGCTATTGTTTTAAAAGGCGTGCTTGATGTTTCTAAAGAAGAACAAACTCCTAAAACAATTAGCTTAAATCTAAATTATTTAGAAAAGCTTTTAGGAATTCAGATCGATTTAAAAGATATTAAAGAAATTCTCAAGAGTTTAGAGTTTGAAGTTCAAGATAAAGTCAAGGAAAACTTGCAAGTTAAAATTCCTTCTTTTAGAAGAGATATTGAAATTCAAGAAAACTTAATTGAAGAAATTGGAAGAATATATGGATATGATAAAATCAAACCCGTTCTTCATTTAACAGGAGTTAAAGCAAAAAGAAACGAGAGCATTTTCCTTAAAAATAATTTAAGATTATTATTCAAAGAGCTTGGATTCTCTGAAGTCTATAACTATCCTTTTATTGGAAAAAAAGACAAACAAGACTTTGGTTTTAATGGGTTAACAGAGATTAAAAACCCTATCACAGTTGATTCAGAATATCTAGTACCTTCTCTTATTCCTAACTTGATTAAGAACTTAAAACTTAATTTAAAGTATGAAAAAGAGATTAAGCTCTATGAAATAGGAAAGATCTTTAAAGGGAAAAAAGAGAGTAGTGCAATCTCTGCAATTATAGGGGAAAAGGATTACAGAGTTTTAAAAGCTTACCTTGAAGAAATTTTTAAAGATTTTGGAATATTTCGCGTTGAATATCTTCCTAATTCTAAAAAAGACTTTTTTAGCAAGCGAAGATCTGCTATAATAAAAGTTAATAAAAAGGAAATAGGGAAGATAGGGCATTTATCAGCCTTTGTAGGAGAAAAATTAAACACTGACCCAGTCTTGTTTGAACTTGATTTTGATGTTTTTAAAGATCAAGCTATGGCAGAAAATGAGTTTAAGCCAATTTCTACTTTTCCTATTGCAGTGAGAGATATTACAGTAGTTGTTCCAAGCACTGCTTACACCCAAGAAATAATAGAAATTATTAAAATATCCGAAGCTAGCTTAATCAAAGACATTGAGCTTTTAGATGTTTTTAACGATGCTAAAGAGAATTTAAAAAGTATAACTTTTAGGATTTATCTGCAAGCAAAAGATAGAGGACTTACAAATGAAGAAATAAGCAAAGTACAAGATAAAATAATTAGTAATTTAATGAAAAACCCAGCATGGGAAGTTAAAAAATTATGAAAAATAAAAAGAATGAATACTCAGCTGATGCAATACAGGTTTTAGAAGGATTAGAACCAGTTAGAAAAAGACCTGGTATGTATATTGGCTCCACTGGCTCCAAGGGGTTACATCATTTAATCTACGAAGTAGTAGATAATTCTTTAGATGAAGCAATAGGAGGCTTTGCCGATCATATTAAGGTTAGTCTGCTTAAAGACAATATGGTTAGAGTAGAAGATAATGGTAGAGGTATTCCAGTTGATATACATGAAAAAACAAAAAAATCAGCCCTAGAAACTATATTAACCACGCTTCACGCTGGAGGTAAATTTGGTGGTTCCGCCTATAAAATATCAGGAGGACTTCATGGAGTTGGTATATCTGTTGTTTGCGCTTTATCCACCTATTTAAAAGCTGAAGTCAAAAAAGACGGAGGTATTTTTATTCAAGAATATGATACAGCCGTGCCAAGAGACAAGGTTAAAAAAATTGGAGAAACAAAAGAAACTGGCACCTCAATCACATTTAAGCCAGACAATCTTATCTTTAAAGAAATTAACTTTAATCGAAAAGTCATATTAGACCATTTAAGACAGCAAGCCTATTTAACTAAAGGAATTAGAATAGATTTCTATGATTTAAGAGATGAAGAAAAACCTTTTGAATATCATTTTTACTTTGAAGGAGGCATAAAAGCCTATCTAAACTATTTAATTAGAGATATTAAAATCTTAAATCCAAACCCATTCTATGTTTCCAAAGAAAAAGATGGCGTTTTAGTAGAAGTTGCTTTGCAGTATATAGACGAGATAGAACCTACTGAAGAAAGCTTTACAAACAATATATTCACAGAAGAGGGCGGTATGCACTTAACTGGATTTAGAACAGCTCTAACAAGATTAATTAATGATTATGCTAAGAAATTAGGAATCCTTAAGAATAATGAAAAGCTTTCAGGAGATGATGTTAGAGAAGGACTTGTTGCTGTTGTTTCAATTAAAATAGTAGATCCACAATTTGAAGGTCAAACAAAATCAAAATTAGGGAACCCAGAAGCAAGAACAGCCGTAGAAGCAGTCACAGGAGAAGCTTTAGCTGATTTCTTAGATAAGTACGCCCGCGATACAAGAATTATTATTGAAAAATCCCTTTTGTCTGCAAAAGCAAGACAAGCTGCTAGAGCTGCGAGAGAAACTGTTTTAAGGAAAGGAATCTTAGAAGGCTTATCTCTTCCTGGAAAGTTAGCTGATTGTACCTCTAAAAAGCCTGAAGAATCAGAGCTTTATCTTGTGGAGGGAGATTCTGCTGGAGGTTCAAGTAGGCAAGCAAGAGACAGAAGATTCCAAGCCATTTTATCCTTAAAGGGAAAGATTTTAAATGTAGAAAGAGTTAGAATTGATAAAATGCTTGCTTCAGCTGAAATTAAAAACTTAATTATTGCCATGGGAACAGCAGTGGCTGAAGATTTTAACATTGAAAAATTAAGATACCATCGAATTATAATCATGTGTGATGCTGATTCAGATGGAAACCACATCAAAACCTTAATTTTAACCTTGTTCTTTAGATATTTCAAAGAAATTATTGACAACGGTTATTTATACATTGCAAAGCCACCCCTTTACAAGATTCAAATTGGAAAAGAAGCTAAATATGCCTATTCTGATGAAGAAAAAGATAATCTAATTAAAAACATTAAAAAGTTTTCCATTCAAAGATACAAAGGACTTGGAGAAATGAATCCTGAACAATTATGGGAAACAACCATGGATCCTAAAAAAAGAGTTCTTGTTCAAGTCACTATTGAAGATGCGCAAGAAGCCGACAAAGTATTTGATACATTAATGGGTAAAGAAGTTGCCCCAAGAAAAAGATTTATTCAATTATCAGCAAAAAATGTTAGAAATTTAGATGTCTGAGCAAAATTTAATTTTATCAACTTTTATAAAACTGATTATAACTATTATCGCTTTAGCATTTATCATAGGCGGTTTAATCGCCTCTAACTTTAACTTTGATTATGAGGTTAAATTATCTATTTTACCTAAAATAGACGAAAACAA
>JAAZMU010000014.1 GCA_012798645.1 Patescibacteria group bacterium
AGCCCTAACCTCTGCTGCTGAACTTTCCCAAAGATACATTTCAGACAGGTATTTACCAGACAAAGCAGTTGACTTAATGGATGAAGCAGCCTCAGCTGTTAGACTTGAGATAGAATCTAATCCAAGAGAATTAGAAGAACTCAAAAAAGAAATCCAAAAGCTTGAAATTGAAAAAGAAGCCCTTAAAAAAGAAATACCTACTAACAAAAAAGAAGAAACAGAACTTAAAAAAAGAAAAAGAACAATTGTAAGGCAACTTGCAGAATTAACTGAAAAAGCAAGCAACTACTCTTTAAGATGGAAAAATGAAAAAGACACTATGCTTGATATGCAAGAGCTTAAATCTGAAATTGAAGCAAAAAAACAAGAATTAGAACAGCACCTAAAAGCAAGTGATTTACAAAAGGTTGCAGAAATTAAATACGGAACCTTGCCTGAACTTTTCGTTAAAATGAGTAAAAAAGAAGCCAAGCTTAAAAAGCTTCAAGAAAGCAACCCTATTCTAAAACAAGAAATTGGCAAAGAAGACATTGCACAAGTTGTGGCACGTTGGACAGGCATTCCTGTTATGAGACTTTTAGAAGAAGAAGCCTTTAAATTAGAAAAAATGGAACACATCTTGTCTAAAAGAATAATCTCTCAAAAACAAGCCATTGAATCAGTTTCAAATGCAATTAGAAGGTCTCGTGCAGGCATTTCTGACGAATCAAAACCACTAGGCTCTTTTATCTTTTTAGGTCCTACTGGAGTAGGTAAAACAGAAACCGCAAGAGCTTTAGCAGATTTTCTTTTTAATGATCAAAGCGCCTTAATTCAAGTTGATATGTCCGAGTATATGGAAAAACACGATGTTTCTAAAATGATTGGCTCACCTCCAGGCTATGTTGGCTATGATGAAGCAGGACAATTAACTGAAAAAATAAGAAGAAAACCCTATGCTGTTGTTCTTTTAGATGAAATTGAAAAAGCTCATCCAGAAATATTCAATATTCTACTCCAAGTCTTAGAAGATGGAAGATTAACAGATGCCAAGGGAAGAATAGTTTCCTTTAAAAACACCATCCTTATCATGACCTCAAACGTTGGTTCAGATATTATCACGAATGATTCTCCTCTAGGATTTAGTAAAGAAAGCAAAATTAAAAGCAAAAAAGAACTTAGAAACAAAGTAATGGGAGCCTTAAAAGAACAATTCAAGCCTGAGTTTTTAAATAGGGTGGATGAAATTGTCATTTTTGACTACCTAGGCAAGAGTGAAATCAAGCAAATTGTAGACCTAGAACTTCAAAAAGTTGAACAAAGACTTATTAAAAAAGGCATTAAAATAGAGGTTTCCTTAAAAGCAAAAAACATTTTAGCAGAAAAAGGCTATGATGTCTCCTTAGGAGCAAGACCACTTAAAAGAGTAATCCAACAACAAATCTTAAATCCACTTGCCCTTAAAATAGTGATTGGAGAAATCAAAGAAGGGGACAGAATTGTCATTGACGGGAAAAACAATGAAATCACATTTAAAGAGTTTACTAAGAAAAAATTAGTTAAAATTAAATAATTATGTCCACTGAACTTAAAGTTAAAAAAATAATAGGCTGGGTGCTTATCGCCTCAGGCATCATTATTATGGCGTCGATTATTACAACTACCGTAAGTCACTTTTCCTCAAACACTCCTTTTCCTGAACTATTCAGCGAAAGCATTGAAATCAAAGGAGGTACATCAGACGACCCTTTAAGCGACTATATGCAAAGCATTATCTCTGATCAATTAAACTCATTTATTCCCAAAGGCTCAATCACACTCTTTTTAAACATTGGAGCCTGGATCATCTTTTCCTTTTTTATGGTTTTTGCAAGCGCACGTATTTCTGAATTAGGACTTAAAATGCTAAAAGAATAAAAAAAGAAGCATTATTATTGTAATAATGCTATGATTGTAGAATTTCTAAATATAATTTTAAGAACTTGCGTTTATTCGCTATCTTTTTTAGAACAAACACTTCTTTAAACAAATTCAGAAGACTTTCTTTGTGGTTCTTTGCTACGCTAGAGCCTATACATTTTTGCATAATCTCATAAAGCGCGTTATCTTCCAATAGTTCAACGTTATCAAGAACAAGGCTTTTTGAAAATCCTGGAGGAATTCTCAAGACAAATAAGAAGTAGTTTAAGAAAAGCTCAAGGCCTTCTTGATCCATGTTGGTAAGGTCAATTGTCTTTCCATCAATCGTAATTTTGTCATGTATTCCCACTTTTTAAACACCTAATAAGGGTTATACAATTAAATTAGAGAATTGTCAATTAAAAAACTCGTTTAATTCTTTTTGATAAGCTTCACTAAAATCTTTTCTATTTATTAAAAAAAGCTCTTTTAGAAAATCAAACATAATTGGATTTCCTTTTAGAGCATGGAATATCTTTTTATAAGCGACCTCACTAATCTCCCTATAAAAAAAACTGCTTCTTGGCTTTTGATTGGAATCAAAAAATAGGTATATCACAGTTTCAACATAATCTTCTTCTGAGATTTTTTCTCTAAAATCAATACAAATTCCATTCACCATAATCCTCTCGTGTAAACCCATTTTACTGCACCTTTTAAGATTATTATAGCATAAATATATAATTTCTTTAAATTGACTTTTCCCCCCCAATTTCCTATAATCATATCATATGGAGAAGGATAAAATCATCAAATTAACTAAGGCATTGTACAAAGTGACGAGTCTTTTTCCTGAAAAAGAAACCCTTATCAATTCTATAAGAGAAAGAGGCAATTTAAT
>JAAZMU010000080.1 GCA_012798645.1 Patescibacteria group bacterium
AATACATTTTTTTCATTTAATGCTATCTTATAAACACAAAACAAAGCAATATAAAAAATAATCAAAAATAATCCAAAAAAAATATTATCTAAAAAATGAGAAATACCAAAACAATATTTACTTAAAAACAATAAAGGAATAAATAAAAAAAGAAACAGAAATTTTCTTAAATTCTTAAAACCAAAAACTATACTTTGCCTAATATCCAAAACTTTCATATTTAAATTATACTAAAACTGCTCTGATTGGGCAAGTTTTTTATGGTAAATAATAGCAAAACGATGCGCTTCATCTCGCACATTTATAAAAAGCTTTTTATTCTTTTCTATAAATAAAATAATATCTTTATCTTTACTTCCATACACAAATTCATTTTTTTTACGCTCTTTTCCTTTTGCAATCCCAAGAACAAAAATATTTTTAAACATTTTTTTAGCTAAATTAACTTGCGCCCTTCCTCCATCCACAAGAACAATATCAGGTATTCCCCACTCAAAATGTTTTAGTCGTCTTTCAAAAACTTCTCTTAAACAATCAATATCGCTCTGCTTTAAAACTGTTTTAATTTTAAACTTTTTGTACTCATTTTTTATAGGTCCATTTAAATCAAATACTACCATACTTCCTACCTTATAATCCTTACCTAGGTTAGAAATATCATATCCTTCAATTCTTTTAATAAATACATCCTCTTTAAAAATATCCTCTACAAAACTTTTATTTATAAAAGAAATATCTTGTATTTTTTCTAAACTTCTAATCTGTATTTTTATTTTGTTTGCCTTTTCAAACTGCTCATTTTTAGCATAATCTTTCATTTGTTTTTCTAAGTTTTTAATTACTGCTTTCTTCTTCCCATTTAAGAATTGAACAAGTGGCCTAATCACCCGCTTATCATATTCTTTTTCACTAATAAGTCCCTTACAAACTCCTAAACATTTTCTAATCTGAAAATCAAAACATGCTTTTTCTTGGTTTGGCTCACATCTTGATATAAAAAAAAGAGAATGCAAAATTCGTACAAGCTCAGATGTTTTAATGTTAGGATAAGGTCCAAACAGTTTTTTCATTACCCTTTTGTCAAAGCTCTTAAGCTCATGCTCCCTTATAGTTTTTAATTTAGGAAAAGGTTCTTTTGTTAAGTAAATATAAATCCAACTTTTATCATCCTTCCCCATTAAATTATATTTAGGCTTAAATTTCTTAATATATTTAGCCTCTAAAATTGCTGCCTCTATTGCCGAATCCGTACTTATCCAATCTATTTTATTAACCTCTTCTATTAAAAGCTCAATTGGTCTTACATTCTTTGAATTTGAAAAATAACTCCTCACCCTACTTTTAAGAGAAGTGGCTTTTCCTACATATAAAAGTTTTTCCTTATTATAAAAAAGATAAATACCTGGAGTATCTGGTAAATTTTTAATATTCATAATACATTTTTTAAATATTTTCCTGTATAAGAAATTGTACTTTTTCTAGCAAGCTCTTCAGGCGTACCTTCTGCCACAACATATCCTCCAAGGTCACCGCCAGAAGGTCCTAAATCAATAATCCAATCTGCTGTTTTAATAAAATCTAAATTATGTTCAATTACTAAAACCGTATTTCCCTGGGACACTAATCTTTGAACAACTTCTATTAATTTTTTAACATCCTCAAAATGAAGCCCTGTTGTTGGCTCATCTAATAAATACAATGTTTTAGTTGTACTTTTTTTCGCAAGTTCTCTACTTAATTTCACTCTTTGCGCTTCTCCACCAGACAAAGTTCCTGCTGATTGTCCTAATCTTAAATACCCTAACCCTACATCATTTAATACTTTCAATTTATCGTAAATTTGAGGTATGTCTTTAAAAAACAAAACAGCTTGCTCAATTGTCATATTTAAAACATCTGCTATATTCTTTCCTTTGTAATAAACTTCTAATGTTTCTCTATTATATCTATTCCCCAAACAAACATCACAAACAATTTCTACATTAGGTAGAAAGTGCATTTCTATTTCTATAAAGCCTCGCCCTGCACAATGCTCACATCTCCCCGAATGAACATTAAAGCTAAATCTGCCTGGCTTAAACCCTTTTATTCTTGCCTCTTTAGTTGACGCAAACAATTCCCTTATATGATCAAACACCTTCGTGTATGTTGCTGGATTTGACCTTGGTGTTCTTCCTATTGGAGATTGATCAATTCTAATTACTTTATCAATATACTCTAAATTCTTAATCTGAGAAACTTGCTTTTTAAATCCTTCAATTCTTAGTTTTCTATTAATTATATAATTATAAATAACATCGTTCATTAATGTAGATTTCCCTGACCCAGAAACACCAGTTAAGCATACTAATCTTTGAAGAGGAATTTTTGTGTTAATATTCTTTAAATTGTTTGCAAACGCATTTTCAATCTCAAGTATAGGAATCCTCTTATTCACACTTCTTCTTGTTTTAGGTGTCTCTATTTTAAGCTCTTTTCTTAAATATTTTGAGGTCAAAGTCTTTACGGACTTATCAAAAAGCATATTTTCAAGTGAACCAGAAAAAACTATATTTCCGCCATGTTCTCCTGCATAGGGGCCAAAATCTACAATCCAATCAGATGCTAATATTGTATCTTCGTCGTGCTCAACCACAATAATCGTATTTCCCATATCACATAAATTTCTTAATGTTTTAACAAGTTTTTCATTGTCTTTTTGGTGAAGTCCAATTGTTGGCTCATCTAAAACATAAAGTGCTCCTACAAGTTTTGTTCCCACTTGAGATGCTAATCTAATCCTTTGTGCTTCTCCACCAGATAATGTTCCAGACCGTCTACTCAAATTAATATAGTCTAATCCTACATTTAACAAAAACTCTAAACGATTTTTAATCTCATTTAAAATAATCTCTGCTATTTCCTTTTCTTTTGAAGTTAATTTTAAATTAGAAATAAAATCAAAAGCTTCTTTAATATTTAAATTAGAAACATTCCAAATGTTCTTTTCATTTATCTTCACGCTAAGGGCATTCTTATTTAATCTCTTCCCTAAGCAAACAGGGCATGGTTTAGAAGAAAAAAAGCTTTTTGTTCCAAGCCCCTTACAAAATTCACATGCCCCATAAGGACTATTAAAACTAAAAAGTCTTGGCTCTATTTCAGGGAAACTAAACCCACATTTAGGGCATGAATAACTTGTACTAAAAACAAATTCTTCACTATCTATTTTTAAAACGCAAAGACCGTTTGACATATCAACCGCAGTCTCAATTGCTTCGCTTATTCTAAACTCAAAATCTTTATCAAACTTTATATCTTCGAATCTGTCTATAACGATTTCAATTGTATGCTTCTTCTTTTTTTCAATAAGAACCCTTTTTTTCAAATCCTTAAATTCTCCGTCTATCCTTGCCTCCAAAAAACCTGCTTCATATATATCTTGAATTAATTGAAAATACTCACCTTTTCTCCCTCTAACAATAGGAGATAAAATAACAAAATCCTTTTCTTTAATTACTCTTGTCTTCACACTCTCTATTATTTCATCAATTGCCATTTTATCTATTTGCGTTGCACAAAGCGGACAAAAGGGCTTCCCTATCCTTGCAAACAAAACTCTTAGATAGTCATATATTTCCGTTATTGTAGCCACTGTTGATCTTGGGTTTGCATTATGCGCTTTTTGATTTATTGCAATTGCAGGAGATAATCCCTCTATCTCATCCACATTTGGTTTTTGCATTCCTCCTAAAAATTGCCTTGCATAAGTAGATAAAGATTCTAAATACCTTCTCTGCCCTTCTGCAAAAATAGTATCAAAAGCTAAGCTGGACTTTCCTGACCCAGACAACCCTGTAAACACAATCATCTTTTCTCTTGGAATTTCAAGTGAAACATTTTTAAGATTATGCTCTCTTGCACCTTTTATAATAATTTTATTTTGCATTTTTCTTAAATTCTTTTTCTAATTCTTTAAGCTCATCTCGTAAAATTGTTGCCAGTTCAAACTCTAATTTCTCTGCTGCCTCTTGCATTTGTTTTTTCTTCTCCCTTATTATCTCCTTTGAATTTCTATTATCTCCTAATAAATCCAATTTAAGTGTTTCCTTTTTAAGCCCAAACTGATCTAATATATTCGTGATCGCTTTTTTAATAGTCTTTGGTGTAATATTATTTTCCTTATTATACTTTAACTGTAATTCTCTTCTCCTTTTTGTTTCTGAAACCGCACTTTGAATAGATAACGTAGTTTCTTCAGCATACAAAATAACTCTACCATTTTCATTCCTAGCAGCCCTCCCAATTGTTTGAATTAAACTGGTTTCATTCCTTAAAAACCCTTCTTTATCAGCATCCAATATTAAAACAAGAGATACTTCAGGAATGTCTAACCCCTCTCTAATTAAATTAACTCCAACAATAACATCTATAAGACCTTTTCTTAAATCCGTAATAATTTGAACTCTATCTAAAGTCTTAACATCGGAATGTAAATATTTAACTTTTAACTTTTTCTCTTCTAAAAAAGCTGTTAAATCTTCAGCCATTCTTTTTGTTAAAGTAGTTACTAATGTTTTTTCTCCTTTTTCAACCTGTTTTTCAACCTCTTTAATCAAATCATCTACCTGAGATAAATTCTTTGCTGTTGAAACAATTGGCCTAATCTCTATTTTTGGATCCACAAGCCCTGTTGGTCTTACTATCTGCTCTACAACATTCTGACTTAATGCAATTTCTTCTTTAGAAGGAGTCGCAGAAACATAGATAACATTTTTAATTAAATCATTAAATTCTGTATACCTTAAAGGACGATTATCATACGCTGAGGGGAGTCTAAAACCATGCTCTATTAAAGCCTTTTTCCTAGCCCTATCTCCATTATACATTGCTTTCAATTGCGGAAGTGTAACATGAGATTCATCAATAACAACTAAAAAATCCTTTTCGACTTCTTTAAAATAATCAAGTAAAGTAAAAGGCGGTTCTCCTTTTTTTCTTTTATCAAAATGCGCTGAATAATTTTCTATTCCCCGACAATATCCAATATTTTCTATCATCTCAAGGTCATAATTGACTTTCCTTTTAAGTCTTTCATACTCTAAAATCTTCCCTTGTTTTTCAAAATACTTTAATCTTTGATTGAGCTCTTTCCTAATACTACTTAAAGCTGAATATTTTTCCATTTCATTAATGATATAGTGAGTTGCAGGAAATATATTAACTTGCTCTAAATCCCTAATGTGCCTTTTTGTAATAAAATCTAATAACTCTATCTTCTCTATCTTATCTGAAATTATAAAACGATAAATAGATTTTTCGTTCACAGGCATAACTTCTAAAACCTGCCCTCTTAGTCTAAATGTTCCTCTTCTAAGGTCAGAAGAAGTTCTTTCAAAATGAATCTCAACTAACTTTTTAGCCAACTCTCTATGCTTAATATTTTCTCCTTGTCTAAATCTAAAAATAATTTTCTCGTATTGTTTAGGAGAGCCCAAACCATAAATAGCTGAAACAGAAGAAACAATGATTACATCTTTTCTTGTTAAAAGCGCTTGTGTTGACGCATGCCTTAATCTATCAATCTCATCATTTATCTGTGCTTCCTTTTCAATATATGTATCCGTACTTGGCAAATAACTTTCTGGCTGATAATAATCATAATAACTTACAAAATACTCTACTGCATTTTTCTTAAAAACCTCCCTAAACTCATTGCATAGCTGTGCAGCCAACGTCTTATTATGCGATATAACTAATGTTGGTTTTTTAAATTTTTCAATCACATTAGCTATGGTAAAAGTTTTTCCAGAACCAGTTACTCCTAAAAGTGTTTGCCTATTAAATCCTTTTTTCAAACCACAAAAAAGCCCATCAATCGCCTTGGGCTGATCTCCTTTTGGTTTAATTTTTGCTTCCAATTTAAAATCCATGGTAAAGAATACTTACCAAATTTAATTACATAAATCAATACAATTTAAGAGTTTTTTTATTTCACCCTATATATAATGGTGACATTAGATATGATACTATTTTCACCAACTTGAATTGAAGGTGCGCCCACTGTTGCATCCACCATACTCATCTCTTTTATTAAACGTTCATTTACAACAGGATTATATCCTCCTTGGTCTTCATAAAAATTAACAATATCTTTTATTTTAACACCTAAATCTTTTTCAAGCTTATTAGCCTTATCTTGCGCATTTTTTATTGCCTGCTCTCTTGCCTGCTCTCTTAAAACATCATCATTATCAATTATAAACTGCAAATTGCTAACATCATTAGCACCTTTTTCTGTTGCTCCCTCAATAATATCTCCTACAATATCTAAATCTCTCACTTTAACACTTAAACTTTGTCTAACATCATATCCAGCTAAATAACGATTTCTGTAATCATTATAATATTCATATCTTGGCACAATACTATACTGGCTAGTTTTAATATCTCTATCCTCTATATTGTTTTCTTTTAAAAACGCAATTATTGCATTTCCTTTTGTATTATTATCTTCTGTTGCTAATTTTAAACTCTTATTCTCAGAAACAACAGTTAAAACAATATGTGCAACATCTGGCTTTGCATAAATCTCAGCAAACCCAGTCACTGATATTAAATTATCTTTTTCTTTATCTATCCCTAAATTAAAAGCTAAAACAGGTATAGTAATAATTAAAACTAAAATAAATATATTTATTAAGTTTCTAAAAGTTTTGTTTAAAAATGTATTTTCCATATTTTTTATTCTTCATTTAAATCGAATTCAGTAAGGTCATCATAAGGACCATAGACTCGATCATTTAAATTAATATAATAATTATTATCTTTAATATAATAAAAACCTACTTCGTTTCCATAAAATTCAATAGTTGGTTTTTCTAAATAAGGGCCACTTATTTCACCGTTTAAATTAACATAAAACTCATCATCATATTCTATTAATATAGCCCATTCTTCTTCGTTGTTTACAATCTCTACATTTTCATAAGGACCAAATTCCTCATCGCCAATAAAAACAAACTTATTTTCTTCTTCATCAATATATACCGAAATACTTGTAGTTTTAACAATCACTTCCTCTTCAAGAGTTAAGCCAGATTCTTCCTCAAAAACTTCTTCCTCTTCCTCTTCTTCCTCAAAAAGGAAATCATCATCATCAATATAATCTTCTTTACCTCCACCTAAAAAAATACTACAAGCTATATTATTTTCATTACAATAAAAAACATTAACATCTTTAATTCCTTCATTATCCATACATAGCTTCGTTCCATCTCTTTCTAAAGAAAAACAATATGCTTGGCTTTCAAAATTGAAATTACTAACAATCTTAATCGCCCCAAGTGCTTTAAGCGTATCAACTCCACTCAAAATCTTTTCATTATCGTTAAAATTCCTCCCCTCTCTTATATCCTCTTCTATTATACTCTTAATTTTAGCAAGTTCAATATTTATCCTATCCTCTATAGCTACTTCGTCTTGTTGAGGAAGATCACTATCTTTATTCTCCAAAAATAGGAAAAATCCTCCAGCTAAAGCAAATAAAACTATAACAATAATTAAAATTAGTTTTTTATTCATAATATATATTTATTTCAATACAATTATAACCTTGGCTATGCTCCCATCTTTCGTCTAAATAACTTTTCCTCTCTTTTAATATATTAGATGATGAAAAATAAGTACAGAGTCTATACTTTTTTTCTCCAACAATTTCATAAACATACTCTTCATTATTCACAGGATTAACAAAATTTAAAGAGAAATATCTAATACTATCTTTGAGATTATTCAATGTTTCTGGCAACTCTTCGTTTTTATTGTAATACTCCTGCAAGGCATAATCTATATTATTAAAATCTTGTAAAATCATATCATCTATTTTTCTATTCCGTGCCTCAGTAGGCGATTCCACTATAAAAAATGAAGCAATAAGTCCACTTAAAACGAAAATCAAAGAAACTAAAAAAAATACTTTATTCACTTTAAAATCAGTAAACTCTTGTCTTTTAATATCATAAAAGTAAAAGCCGAAAATCAAGCAAGCAATAAATAAAACTGTTAAGGCTTTAAAAATGAAATTAATAGTAAGGGCTCCATCTAGAAATGTATTTAAAATACCCATTAAAGCACCTATCACAACTACGCTTGAAATAAACAAGATAAAATAGACAAGCCATTTTCTAACCTCTGAATCTTTGTTAAGCTCTCCTGTTTTCAAAGAAGAATATATTGCATTCATTGAAAAATAAAAAATGGGTGAAGCTATTAAAATTCCAGACATAGAAGATTTTAAAGAAGAACCACCATACTTTGCAATATCTGGAGAAAATTTATCTATTATTTCAAATACTATACCACCAAAAGATAATGACATTATAAATAATGTTACAAGTGAAAGCATATAGTAGAAAGCGAATTTTGCTGAATTCATATGTATTCATATAATATCACACTCAAAAAATAAAATCAATCAATCTTTAGCCTCACTAATCCCTTTTTCTCTCCCACTATTTTCACCTCTCCTTCAATTAAAAAAACATAATCCTTGTTAAAAACAACTTCCACACCCTGCTCTATAAGCAAAGTCACATTTTCCAAAACAAAGATATTGCCAGTAACAATATAGGGACTATTCTTTAACTCCCAAATAGTATCCTTGCTAATAATTCCGTTTACATTAGTTTCTTTTTTAGAATCTTCTTTCTTGTTTTCGTCAATTACTTCGCCCCATGTAGTTTCAAAATAATCAGTAGAATTTAAACCTGGAATTGTTATTATAGTTTCTCCTTTGCCATCCCTTATAACCTGAACAGGAACATCAACATACCCCAAAGCACCATCTTCCATTCCTGGCACAATAGCGTCCTCTGTTAACTTATAAACCACTCCATTAGACTTAGATAAAAGTTTTGTTTCTTTCAGTAAAAACAATGGCTCAGATGATGGATGCCCATTATATATCCTTACTTTCTTAAAAATATCCTCTTCCAAAACAGCCTCTCTTGAAAAAGGAATCAGGCAAAAAATTAACAAGATTAAAAAAAGCTTAAAAACGCGCACAAAAATAAATTATACACGTATTTTTTAAAAAAACAACTAATGAATTTTATGCTATAATGCTACTATGTTTAAAATCAAAGACCCTTTTTCTGGATTCTCTCATTTAGTGGGAGCTATACTAATTATAATTGGAACTTTCTTTCTTTTAGCTAATGCAAAGACTTTAAAAGAAATCATCTGCTTTCTCTGCTTTGGTATAACAGCCTTAATATTATATGGAGCAAGTACACTTTACCATTTGTTTGGAAAACCTGCTTCAGAAATAAGTTCATTAAGAAAAGTAGATCATGCTTCTATTTATCTTTTAATTGCAGGAACATTTACTCCTTTTTGCATTCTTCTTGTTGATAATATTTTTGGCTTAATCATTTTAATTATTGTTTGGCTTCTAGCTATTTCAGGAATTACAGCTACTTTCTTTGACTCTTTTTGGAAACACTTACCCAGATGGGCATCAACAGGTCTTTACATTCTAATGGGATGGATTGGCGCTTTAATAATTTATCCTTTAAGGCATTATCCTTTTATTCTTTTATGGATATTTATTGGAGGTGCTTTTTATACAATTGGAGCTGTAATATATATTATAAAAAAACCAAACCTCTTTAAAGGTTTTGGCTTTCATGAATTATTCCATATACTAGTTCTTTTAGGAACAGCATCTCATTTTATTGCCATCTATTATCTTGCAGTCCAACCGCCATCAACATAAAGAATACTTCCTGTTACATACTTTGAATCTTCTGAGGCCAAATAAAGAGCAGCATTGGCTATATCTTCAGGTTCCCCAATGTAGCCAAGTGGCGTAGAAGCTTCTAAAAACTCTCTATACTCTTTGTCTGCCAAAATTCCCTGTGTCATTCCTGTTTGAATAAATCCAGGTGCAATAGCATTAACTCTAATTTTAAAAGGAGCTAGCTCTAAAGCAGCTGTTCTTGTTATTTGATTTACCCCTCCCTTTGCAGCACAATAAGAAACAGATTGCTTAAAACCATTTATACTTAATATGGAAGACATATTAATAATTGAACCTTTAACATTATTATTTTTCATATACTTTGCAGCATCTCTAACACCATAAAAAACTCCTGTTAAATTAATATCAATTACTTTTTGCCACTCTAAATCAGTCATATCTTCTATGTTTGCCATAGTTGCAGTTCCAGCATTATTTACAATAACATCTAGTCCGCCAAATGAACGAACCGTTTCAGAAATAAGATGACTTACTTCTTTTGAATCCGAAACATCACATTTTATAAACACAGCATTTTCCTTATTCAAAACAATTTCTTCTCCTTTTTCCTTATTAATATCTGAAAAAACTACTTTAGCCCCTTCTTTTAAAAACTTTTCTGCGATGGCTAAACCTAAACCAGAAGATGCTCCAGTTACTATTGCTACTTTATTTTTTAATTTCATATTTTTTTATTTACTAATCTTTAATCTTAATCGCCTTTCCCCTAATAATTGCTTCGCTTACTTTTTTGTAAGCAGAAGACAAAATTCTTTGAAATGTGCTCTGAGATGTATTCATCTTATGTGCACATTCAACCTGACTTAATCCTTCAATATTTTTTAGACGTAAAGCCTCCACCTCTTCAGTAGAAAGTTCTATTTCTAATAAATCTCTAAGTGGTATTCCTCTTGGCTTAAAATATTTAACATGCGGTCTAAATCTAACCTTTCTCAATAATCTTGGTCTCATTATTCTATACAACAATCAATTGCTTTTTTAACCAAATCGCCTAATTTCCCCATAAAACCTTTTTTCTCTTCATCTTTTTTATTCACTGCATTTTCATCTATCTTCTTAATATCTCCTACATTAAGAAGATTCATATTTAACCCCCAAAACAAAGAATAAAGATTATATGCCTTATCAAATAAGTCATAAGCTTCCTTCTTTTTTCCTATGCCAAGTTGTTTTGTCCCCACTTCCATAACTCGCATAGAAGCAGCTAAAAGATGCTTTGAAATACACCAAACCTCTCCCTCATATTCCTTAATTATCTTTTGTAAAAGCTCTTTTCTAAGCTCTCTTACATCTTTAATCATATCATAATATTCTGTTTTTTGAAGCTTGGCTCCTGTAAAGAAAAAGTGCTCCTCAATACTAATTAAATTCATTATAGCAATACTTAAATCTTGGTCAGAAGACAGATCCATTTTCTCCTGCTTTTTCATATCATCAACTTTCTTAATGAATTCATTTAATTTTCCTATATTTTTATCCATTTTCTTATTTAGTTAAAAAATAAAAGATTATACTAAAAATAACCAAGGGAGCTATTGGCATAACTACTTTTTGAAAAGGGAAATAAGCTCGTCCATTGTTTCTTTTTTTTAAATATTCATAATAATTGGCTCCTATAAAAAAACTAATACTTCCTAAAATAATGCTAAACAAAAGTTTATCTATCCCAAACGCAAACACATTTTCTTCTTGCCCCATTATACCTGAAGTATACAAAGGAATCAAAATCAACGCATAATATATTAAAGTAGTGAGGATCTTTCGTCCTTTAAATCTAATATTCTTATCGTCTAAGAAACTTATTGTCCAGATTATCATTGAAACTGTGAATCCACCTATCCAAAGACCTGTCACCAAATCATCAATTAAAAACCATCTTGAAAGACCTACTCCAGCTGAAACCGCAACAGTACAGGCAGGACAAACAGCAAAAACATGCTTTAAGTTTACAAAAAGTAATGTTAAAATTAGAACCCCTATTTTTCTCATAATTAAAATAGATATGCGCCCAAAAATGAGCGCATATTTAATTTACCCTTCCAAATCTTTTAGGTATTCTTCTGTCTCTTCAATCTCTTCTTTTAAATCTTCAATATAATCCCTTAATATTTCAGCTTCGTCTTTCCTTGAAATCCTTCTAAATCCATATCCTCTTCCATATCCTCTTCCGTAACCTCCTCCCATTCCGCAAGGACCCATTCCTCTACCCATTCCAAAATAAGGGCCTGTTCCATCAAATCTTGGCATATTTTTAGAATCTAATTAATTTTGCAATTAATATAGATTGTTAACACTTATTATATGACCTTTATAAAAGTAATGAATATTTATTCATCCTTTTCACATTGAGTATATACCCATAACTAATTTTTGTCAACAGGTCTTATTCAAAATAAGGTAAATCTAATTCTTCGAGTTCGTTTTTATTAATTTCAACCTCTAAAAGACCAAAGCTTCCAGGAGCTACTTGATATTTTTGGAAACAAACAGTAAGGTTATTTTCATCAAAAACAAAGTTTTCATAATTCTTAAACACTGGGTTTGCGCCTTCATCAATCATGCTCTGTAGTATTTCGCTTTGCTCCCCTTCCGCATCTGACAAAATTTGATTTTCGAGTTCAATAGTTACCAACTCAGCGATCTTGTTTAAATTCTCTTGTGAATTTCCTACAAAATCACTAAAGCTAATTTCTTCTTGCTCTAAAACATCAAAATTAAAGGTCTTAATCACGCTATCCCCATGAGCGCCCCCACTAAAAGAATAATAATTTATTATACAACTAATATAATTTTCATTTGATTGAGCTGATCTCCAGCCTGTTTCAAAATAAAAAGGTGTTTCTGGATACTCAAGAAGTGTTTTATCAAATTCTTTTCTTGCCTCCCAGTTTTCTTCTGCAATTTCTTTAAAAGTTTTTACTGCATCTTCAACAAATTCTTTAATGGAGTCATTGAAAGCTTCGCTTGCTAATTCAAACTGGGGATAATTCACAGTTATATCAAATAATTCATTTTTTTCCGAATACGAAACAACATCAATGCCTTCTTCAAAAGATTGTCCGTTATTTTCTGGCTCAAACGGAACCTCAGGCACTTCTGCTGGTTCTTTATTTAATGCAAAAATTACGACCGCTCCTACTAAAACTAACACTAAAACTAAAATTATTTTATTTTTCATATTTTTATTTCTTTAGATTTATAATATCTTAATACTACTCTTTTCTTTGGAAAAAAACAACCCTTTCAAGTACTTTGTCCCAATTGATCACATTGAAAAAGGCTTCTACAAACTTTTTCCTCTCATTTTTATAATCAACATAATAGGCATGCTCCCATAAATCCAAAACTAAAAGAATATTATAATCAGGATATATAAGCATATTATGTTTTTCTATTTGCATTAATAAAAGCCTGTCAATTGCCTTTTCGTAAACTAATGCTACCCATCCAGAACCTTCAACAGATAACGCTAAATCAAGAAACTCTTCTTTAAACTTTTCAAAACTATTAAACTCTTTTTCAATAATTTCAATTATTTTGTCAGAGATTATTTGTTTTTGAGGAGAAATCATATTTTCCCAAAAAAGAGAGTGTAATTTATGTCCCCCTATATTAAAAGACAACTTCTTAGGATCTTTTATCTCATTCTCTCCTAAAATCTTATTCGCGTTATTAACATAA
>JAAZMU010000081.1 GCA_012798645.1 Patescibacteria group bacterium
AAGGTGAATATTTTATTGATTATTGGCATTCTTCAAGAGAGACGTGGTATAATTACGAATACAGGTTTAATGGAGAAACATGGAGCTGTGTGGATGTTTCTCCTCCGCGGATAAAATCGACACTTGAGTCGTGCTTTTCCGAAGATGACAGGTACTTCGAAGACTACGGGATATAGTTATATGGAGAGAAACGAAGCTTAATTCTCTCCTTTTTGTTGCAAAAAAACAGATTTTAGTATATTATTTAAATATATGGAATTTAAGAGAATATTTAACTCTTTTTTAGAAATAGTTCTCCTTGTAGTTATTGCTCTTGCAATAGTTATACCAATAAGAACTTATGTGTTTCAACCGTTTATAGTGAATGGAAGCTCAATGGAGCCTAATTTTTATTCAGGCGATTATTTAATAGTAGATGAGTTTACATATAATTTTTTGAATAAACCTAAAAGAGGAGATGTGATTGTTTTTGACTATCCCTTAAACCCAAGTTTTAAATATATTAAAAGAGTGATAGGACTTCCAAATGAAACAATTTCAATTATGGATGGAAAGATTACAATTAGGTCAGGAAATGAAGAAGAGTTTGTTTTGGATGAAAGTAAATATTTAAGTGAAGATAAATTAGAAAATTGGATTTATTCAGTTAATTTAGAGGAGAAGAAATTAGGAGAAGATGAATATTTTGTTTTGGGAGATAATAGAAATGGGTCTTCTGATTCAAGAAAATGGGGTACACTTCCTTTTAAAAATATTGATGGGAAAGTGTTTTTAAGATTTTCTCCAAAAGATCCAGCTAGCCAAAAAGTTTATGACTAAAATTAATTATCAAAGAGTGACAGGAATGCATGATGTTTTTGGAAAAGAGCAATTGTATTATGATAGAGTAGAAGAAATAGCAAAGAATATTGCTGATTTTTATGCATTTAGAAGAATAACAACTCCTATTTTAGAGGAGAAAGAGCTTTTTATAAGGTCGGTTGGAAAAACTACAGATATTGTTGAAAAAGAAATGTTTACCTTGGAAACTAAGGGAAAAGATATGCTTGTTTTGAGACCAGAAGGAACAGCTTCTGTTTTTAGAGCTTATATTGAAAATGGAATGCAATCTGACCCTCAGCCAGTGAAGCTTTGGTATTATGGTCCTTTTTTTAGATATGAAAGACCACAAGCTGGAAGGTATCGCCAATTTTGGCAAGTAGGTTTTGAAATGCTTGGAGATGAAGCCCCTGTTTTGGATGCAAAGACAATTTTAATTGCCTATAACTTACTAAAAGAGATTGGGTTTAAAAAGATTACTGTGAGTATTAATTCTATTGGATGTGAGGAGTGTATGACAGATTATAAGAAGGCATTAGCTCATTTTTTAAAGGAGAGAACAGGAATAGTTTGTCCAGATTGTAAAAAAAGGTATAAGAAAAATATTTTAAGAGTTTTAGATTGCAAAGACCCTAAGTGCAAACAAGTTTTTAGTGAAGCTCCGCAGGTGTTGGATTACTTATGTGCTCCTTGTAAAGGTCATTTTAAGCAAGTACTTGAGTTTTTAGAAGAAGTAGCAGTTCCTTATAGGTTGGATCCTTTTTTAGTGAGGGGGCTTGATTATTACAATAGAACAGTGTTTGAGATTGCTTTAAACGATAATTCGCTTGTAGGAGGAGGAAGATATGATGCACTTTCAAAAGCACTTAAAACTGATGATATTCCAGCAGTTGGATTTTCTATGGGTGTTGAAAGGGTGGTGGCTTTAATGAAGGAAAAAGAAATTAAATTAAAATTAAAAAGGAAGAAAAGTGTATTTATAATTCAGGTGGGAGATTTAGCAAAAAGAAAAGCATT
>JAAZMU010000082.1 GCA_012798645.1 Patescibacteria group bacterium
TCATCTATAATAACAACAATGTAGGGCATTTTTTCCATACCTTGCTTCCAGGATTTGTTATAGGAGGAGATGTCTCGATTGCCTGCGTTTTTTAAAGTCTCAAACCTTGATTCCATTTCTCCAACAAGCCATTTCAAGGCAATAATTGCTTCGTCAGGGTTTGCAATGACAGGGCACATTAAATGATTGATTGGATTAAAGGGCAAAAGCTCTACTTTTTTAGGGTCAATCATAACAAATTGCATATCTTCGTGGCTGTTTCTATACATTAAGCTTAGGATGATGCAATTTAAGCAAATGGATTTACCAGAGCCAGTTGTTCCTCCTACTAAAAGATGAGGCATTTCTCCTAGGTCAGCATAAACAAGTTCACCTTTAACATCTTTTCCTAGGGCAAAAAAAAGTGGTGACTCGGATGATCTAAAGTGTTTGCTTGCAAGCATTTCATAAAGGGAAACAATGGCTCTTTTTTTGTTTGGAATTTCAATTCCAACAAGGGCTTTGCCTGGAATTGGAGCTTCGATTCTAATTGATTCTGTGGCTAAGTCTAAAGCTAAATTATTGGCTAGGTTTGTAATTCTAGAAAGTTTAATTCCCTTGGCTGGTTTTAATGTGTATTGAGATACTGTTGGGCCAACATTAACCTCTCCCATATCAACTTGTATTCCAAAGTTAAAAAGGGTTTTTTGAATGGTGCTTGCATTTAACTTAATATCTCCACTTTCGGGCTTTGCTCCTCTTTTTGAAAGTAAATTAAGAGGAGGTGCTTCATAAGGGGAAAATGTTTTAATTTTAGGAGCTTCTTTAATAATTGGCTCTTTTTCTTTTTTTGTTTTCTTAAATCTAGGCAGGAACGGTATTTTCTTTTTAGGGGTGGGCTTTTTAATGACGACTTCTTCTTGCTCTAATTTTTCTTTTTTAAAAAGTGGTTCTAAAAGAATAACAAGGGTTGTTATAATAAGAATGGTGATGATTGACAAGGCAACCCAAAAGCCAAAACCTTTTATCATTAAAAAAGAGAGTAAATAGCCAATGACTCCGCCTAGACTTTGAGCTTGAAGATTAAATCCATTTGCCCCTATAAACTCTAGCTCGGCTATTCCAAAAAGAGTGGCAGATTCTAAAAGAAAAGCAATTAAAAGAAAGCCTAAGTATTTTTCTTTTTTGGAGTAAGGATTGCGCTTTGATAAGAGCAGGAAAAAAGCGGTTAAGAGGATAAGGGGGATGATGTAGACGGTGTTTCCAAGTAAAAAAAGAAAGGCTTTTTCGATAAGAGAGCCAATAACGCCTGCTTTATTTGTAAAGGAAAAGATAAAGATAAGAGCAAAAATCAAGGAAAGAGAGGCAAAAATGTAGTTTTTGTAAGGTGTAAAGAATTTTGTTTTAAAAGGTTTTTCTTGTTTTTTTTCCATTTTATTCTAATGATTTAAGGATGTTTTCTTTTATTTCTGGATTAAAGCCTGAAAAGGCTTTGTTTTCTAGGAATATGATGGGGTAATGTCTGAAATTACTTGAAAGACCCTGACTTGTTTTGTATTCTTTCTTGTATGTTTCAAGTTTCTCTAAAAAGTCTTTGTCTTTAGGTGAATAAATTTCGTAAGGGTAATTACTTAATTCTATAAATGCTCTTGCATCTTTTGAGAGCTCACCTTTACTCCCTTGAAAGAGGATAATGGGGGTAGTTTCTGCGCTTACACTACTAAAAAGCAAAACAAGAGCAAAAATGATTATTTTTTTAATGTCCATAAGCAGTTTTGATTTAAATAATCGTTTAAGTTGCATTCTAAAATACATTTATTGTCTTTAATTGTCCCTCCAGTTATTACACAAAAGAACTCTGCTTCGCTTTCAAAGTCATTAAAATTGAACCCTTTACATTTATCGTTTAAAAGTGCTTGCATTTCGCATTCTGAATTGTCTTTAAAAACACAAACATTAAATCCAGCTCTTTCTTTGATTTGTCCGCCTTGATTTAAACATTTCTCTAAAATTAGATCATTGCATTTTCCTTTGTGTAAAACATCAACTTTCATTAACTTGGCAAAAGTTTTGTTCTGATAGGTTTGATGATCAACACCACAAACAAAATCAATTTCTAATAGATTTTGAGCTTCCAGTTTTCTTTCTTCTGAATTGAAAAACGAGAAAAAGAAAACAGCTAGAATTAAAATTAAAAAAGCTAGGATTGCATACTTTACTTGTTTCTTGACTTTGCTCATACTTAGCTTAATTGTAGTACTAACAAGGCAAAAAAGCAAACTTTATTGATTTTTAAAAATATTATGCTAGTTTGGATATAGTATGATTGAAAATGAGTTAAAGAGCTTGGATTTTGAGCCGACGCTCAA
>JAAZMU010000083.1 GCA_012798645.1 Patescibacteria group bacterium
ATAAATATCATTTCCTTCTCGTGACCTTTCTCCAATGCCTGCAAACACTGATACTCCTTCATGTACTTTAGCCACATTTCCTATAAGCTCTTGTATTAAAACCGTTTTACCTACTCCTGCTCCTCCAAACAATCCTACTTTTCCTCCTTTAGGTAAAGGGCATAGTAAGTCAATTGCCTTAATACCTGTTTCCAAAATCTCTGTTTCACTACTTTGATTCTCATAAGAAATCTTATTTCCTAAAATAGGGGCACGCTCCTCTGTTTTTGGAGCTCCTTTATTATCTAATGGTTCGCCTAAAACATTTAAAATCCTTCCCAGTACTTTTTCCCCCACAGGAACTGTTATTGGTCTTGAAAGAGCCTCTACTACATCACCTCTTTTAAGCCCTTCTGTTGCTCCCATGGCAAGACATCTTACCTTGTCTTCTCCTAAAATCTGCTCCACTTCTAAGATTAAATTTTTCTCTTTGATTAAAAGGGCTTCATATAGTGACGGACTTTTGCCTTCTTCAAACTCTACATCCACTACCGGCCCAATAATTTGTATTACTTTTGCCATATCTTAAAATTTACTTATTATCCCATTGCTTCTTTTGTAGAAGAAATTTCTATAACTTCGTTTGTAATATTTTGCTGTCTTGCTTTATTATACTCTAGCCTTAATTCGTCTAAAATTGAAGAAGCATTATCAGATGCGCTTTTCATTGCCATCATTCTTGCTGAATGTTCGGCCGTATTTGCAGACAACACAAACTGATAAATTAAATAAAGTATAAACTTAGAAACTGCCTCATCTAAAATTCTTCTACTTGTTGGCTCTAAAATATATTCTACTTCCTCATCTTCTATTTCTTCTTCAATAAAGTTTTCTATAATACTTTTATTCAAAGGAAATAATTCAACGCATTTAGCTTTTTGCAAAAAGCTTGAAATAAAACCGTTATAAATAAAATATATTTTGTCAAAATCTTTATCTAAAAAAGATGCCACTAAAAAATCAGCAATTTCTTTTACTTGTCCATACTCAAAAAAGTCTCCAATACCAAAATATTCTCGTTTAACATTTTCCTTATTCTTCTTATAATAACTAATTGCTTTTTTCCCAATTGGTAAAATCTCAACTGAAGCATTCTTGTGTTCGTTTCTAATTTCTTCCACCTTATTTGAAGCAAACCTTAAAACATTTAAATTAAAAGGTCCACAAAAACCTCTGTCTGAAGCAACAACACAAACTAAAATTTTCTCTACTTTTCTTTTTTCCAAAAACACAGATTCGTTTTCTTTTAGAGATTTATCAAGTCTCTTTAAAATCCTTGCCATTGTAATCCTAAACTCTTTTGTCTCATTAAATCTTTTTTGCGTTTTTCTCATTTTTAAAGCAGAAAAAGTTTCAAGAGCTGCTGTTATCTCTGTAATATTTTTAACTGATCCAATTTTAACTTTAACTGCTCTTAGATCCATAAGATTCTTTTACTTTATTAACTATATCTTCAATCTCTTTTTTAACTATATCAGAAATATCTCTTGTATTTTTAATTTCTTCAAAGATTTCTGGTTTTGTAATTTGAATTTCTTCAAACAATTTCTCTTGAAAACTTCCCACATCTTCCTCCTTTAAATCTTCAATCGAACAAGATGTAGCAGCATAAATTATCACAGCCTCCTTCTCGAATGAAAGCGGTTTTAAATCTTCCTGCTTTAAGATTTCAATTATCGCTTTTCCTCTCTCAAGAATTTTCTTTGTATCAGGGTCAAGCTCTTCTGTAAATTCTGAAAATCTTTCTAATTCTTGAAATTGTGTTAAATTTAATTTCAAACTACCACAAGCTTTTTTCATTGCTTTTGTTTGTGCGTGTGAACCCACTCTTGAAACAGATGCTCCAATATCCATAGCAGGTTTTTGTTCTTTCCTAAATAAGTTTGAGTCTAAAAATATCTGTCCATCTGTAATAGAAATTACATTAGTTGGAATATAGCCTGATATATCACCTGCTTGAGTCTCAATAATAGGAAGCGCGGTTAACGAACCTTCTCCTTTTTCAGAAGAAAGTTTTGCTGCTCTTTCTAAAAGCCTTGAGTGTAGATAAAACACATCTCCAGGATATGCTTCTCTACCTGGCGGTCTTCTTAAAATCAAAGAAATCTCTCTCCATGCCCAAGCCTGCCTTGTTAAATCATCGTAAACAAGAAGTGCATGCTCTCCCTTGTCTCTAAAATATTCTCCCATTGTCACTCCTGCAAACGGAGCTAAATAAAGAAATGAGGCAGGGTCATCTGGAAAAGCAGCTACAATAATAGAATAATCTAATGCTCCATTATCTTCCAATGTTTTAACCAATCTTTTTACTTTGCTTTTTTTCTGCCCGCAAGCTACATAAATACAAACCGGTCTATCTTTTTCATTTTTTTGATTTATAATCGCATCAATTGCAACAGCAGTTTTTCCAATTCCTTTATCTCCAATAATTAACTGTCTTTGCCCTCTTCCAATCGGAGTTAATGCATCCACTATTTTAATTCCAGTATGTAAAGGCTCACTAACAGGTTGTCTATCCATAACAGAAGGTCCTCTTCTTTCAAGAGGCAATCTCTGTTTTGTTTTAATCTCCCCCTTTCCATCAATAGGATTGCCAAGTGGGTCAACCACTCTTCCTAAAAGCTCTTCTCCTACATTAATAGAAAAAACTGAACCTGTTCTTTTTACAATATGCCCTTCTCTAATTTTGGTAACATCTCCTAGTATCACAGCCCCTACTTCAAACTCTTCTAAGTTTAAAGCAAGACCATAAGTATTTGCTTCTTCAAAAAATATAAGCTCAAAGTTTTCAACATTCTTAAGACCAGAAATCTTAGCCACTACATCCTTGATTTCAATTACTTCTCCTGTTTCCTCTAACTCTGCTTTCAGCTCAATTCCTTCTAATTGTTTTTTAAATTTTTCAATTATATCCATAAGCCCTATTTTTAATTTTTGTTAAAGCATCCTTAATAGATGCCTTAACAACATAATCTTTTGTTTTTATTTGAAATCCTCCTATTAAATCCTTATCTATTGTATAATCAATAATTTTATTCTTTCCCTCAAGCTCTTCTACTTTTCTGTTTATCTTTGCTTTAAGCTCCTCGGAAATTTCCTCTGCAATAAATACATCTACTTTTCCTTCCTTTTGTTTTATTCTCTTATACTTTTTAATAATTGCAGGGATTAAATAATTTTTCTTACCCAAAGCCAGAATTAAATTTTTAATAACTTTTTCTTCATCTTTCTCTCCTTCTTCAAGCACCAAAAAAAGTGCTCTTGCCCAATATAAAACTTCTTTCTCCTTTTTCATTATAAATTATTTAAATAATTATTAATTATTTTACTATTTTCTTCTCTGCCTACTTTACTTTTTAATATTTTCTCAGCTAAAAGAATAGAATGATCAACAATTTCTCTTTTTGTTTTGTCCTTTTCTCTAAGTTTAATCTCTTCTGCTTCTTTTTCTGCTTTAAATAAAAGTTCTTTTTTAACTTCATCTAAAGCATGCATTGTTTTTTCTCGTCTGTTCTCTGCTTCTTTTTCTGCTTTATGTAAAATCTGTTTTCTGTCTTCCTCATTCTTAGCTCTTAACTTTTTATCAACTTCTCTTAAGTTAGTAAGCTTTTTCTCTGCCTTTTCTTCCTTTAAAACCCCCTCCTCTATTTTCTCCCTTCTCTTATCAAGCATCTTAAAAAGAGGCTTAAATACAAAAACCGAAAGCAAAATAAATAATATAATAAAGTTAATTAATTGTCCTACAAATGTAAGGATAAAATTTGTTTCTTCCATAATCTTAAGCTACTACAAAAAGTAATATAAGTGCAATCACAAGTGCATAAATGGCAATAGCCTCTGCAAATGCAATCGCTAAAATCATACTTGTTTGAATTTTTGAAGCTGCGTCTGGATTTCTTCCAATAGCTTCTGATGCTTTTGAACCAATAAGTCCAATTGAAATTGCTGGAGCAATAGAACCAACCGAAATTGCTAATACTGCTGCAAATGCTAATTCTGAACTAATCATAATTTTTTAATTTTATTTTATTTCTTATTATTGACCTTTTTATTAACATAAGGAATGATTATTCTGTAAACAATAAGCGCGGTTACAATAAAACTAAGTATTATTCCAAATATTGTACAAAGAGGAAAAACACCTAATTCCTTATCCAACACTACTCCTAGAATAAGGAATATTACTAAAGGAATAGCTGTGATAAAACCCATTTGCAAACCAAGCTGCATTGTATTTACTTTTTTAACCATGCTCTTCTACTTGAACTGTCACTACATAAAATATTGCAATCAAAGATGAAAAGATTAAAGCCTGTATAAGTCCAACAATCACCTCAAGTGCTAAAAACGGAAGCGGAACTATAAAAGCAATAAGCGACGAAACAACCATTAAAAGTATTTCCCCAGCAAACAAGTTTCCAAAAAGCCTTAACCCTAATGAAAAAACCCTTGCTAATTCTCCGATCCCTTCAAGTGCTCCGATAAAAGAATACAATGGGTTTTTACTAAAATATTTCTTTAAGTACGTTGAAATTCCAATTTTAGAAATCGCTTTTCCATGGATATAAATCATTGAAAATATAGCAACCGAAAACGTGAACATTAAATCAGAACTTGGAGACCTCAAAAAAGGGAAAACTCCCACTCCTGGAATTAGCTCAATCAAATTAGAACACAATACATAAATAAATATTGTTGCACATATTGGAAATATCTCTTTTGTTCTTTCTCTGTTACCAGTAATATTATCTACAAAATTAAAAATGGATTCAATTATCCATTCAAAAAAATTTTGCGTCTTAGAGGGTATTAATTTTTTGTTTTTCAAACCAAAAAAAAAGGTAAAGAAAATAAAACATGCGCATAATATTGCGATGAAATATGTGTTTGTAATTCCTAAAAATAAATGTTCCCCTGTTAAACCAAGTACGTGCATATCTTTTAATTACACCTCTATACTA